>NZ_JACEGK010000062.1:0-21233 GCF_056859195.1 Streptomyces sp. NH27 | reverse complement strand
GCCTCCCACCCTCGCGGGTAGGAGGCCGTCGGCCGTGGCACGTGCGGACCGGTCGGAGACGTCAGATCTCGAAGACCTCGCTGACCAGGTTCTGCTGCTGCTCCTGGTGCCGCTTCGCCGAACCCACCGCGGGCGACGACGAGGACGGCCGCGAGACGCGGCGCAGCCGGTCCGCGTTGTCCGGGGCGGCGCCCAGCACCAGGTCGAGGTGGTCGATCAGGTTCAGCGCGATGAACGGCCACGCGCCCTGGTTGGCCGGCTCCTCCTGGGCCCAGACGAACTTCTGCGCCTTGGTGAACGGCTCCAGCGCCTGCTGGATCTCCACACCGGGCAGCGGGTAGAGCCGCTCGATCCGGATGATGGCGACATCGCCGGCACCGCGCTTGTCCCGCTCGGCGATCAGGTCGTAGTAGACCTTGCCGGTGCAGAAGACGACCTTGCGGACCTCTTCCGGCTTCACCGTGGTGTCGCCGATCACCGGCTGGAACTGGCCGGTGGTGAAGTCCTCGGCCTTCGACGCCGCCGCCTTCAGCCGCAGCATCGACTTCGGGGTGAAGACGATCAGCGGCTTGTGGTGCGGGTTGTGCACCTGCCAGCGCAGCAGGTGGAAGTAGTTCGCCGGGGTGGTCGGGAACGCGACCGTCATGTTGTTCTGCGCGCACAGCTGGAGGTAGCGCTCGATCCGGGCCGAGGAGTGGTCCGGGCCCTGGCCCTCGTAACCGTGCGGCAGCAGCAGCGTGACGCCGGAGGTCTGGCCCCACTTCTGCTCGGCCGCCGAGATGTACTCGTCGATGATCGAGGAGGCGCCGTTGGCGAAGTCGCCGAACTGGGCCTCCCACATCACCAGCGACTCCGGCCGGGCCAGCGAGTAGCCGTACTCGAAGCCCATCGCGGCGTACTCGCTGAGCAGCGAGTCGTACACGTTGTAGCGGGCCTGGTCCTCCGACAGGTACAGCAGCGGGGTGTAGTCCTCGCCGGTCATCCGGTCGATGAGCACCGCGTGCCGCTGGCCGAAGGTGCCGCGCCGGGAGTCCTGGCCGGCCAGCCGGACCGGGGTGCCCTCCAGCAGCAGCGAGCCGATCGCCAGCGTCTCGCCCATGCCCCAGTCGATGGTGCCGTCCTCGACCATGGCCGCCCGGCGCTGGAGCTGCGGCAGCAGCCGCGGGTGCACCGTGACGTGGTCGGGGATGTTCACCTGGGATTCGGCGATCCGCTTGACCACCTCGCTGGAGACCGCGGTCGGCACCGCGACCGGGAACTCCGGCTGGTTGTCCTGGCTCGGGCTCTCCGGCGGCGTGGCGACGGCCTCGCGCACCTCCGTGAAGACCTTCTCCAGCTGCCCCTGGTAGTCCTGGAGCGCCTGTTCGGCCTCTTCCAGGGTGATGTCGCCACGGCCGATCAGCGACTCGGTGTAGAGCTTGCGCACCGAGCGCTTCTTGTCGATCAGGTCGTACATCAGCGGCTGGGTGAAGGCCGGGTTGTCGGACTCGTTGTGACCACGGCGGCGGTAGCAGATCAGGTCGATCACGACGTCCTTGTTGAACGCCTGCCGGAACTCGAAGGCCAGCCGCGCCACGCGGACCACGGCCTCCGGGTCGTCGCCGTTGACGTGGAAGATCGGCGCCTCGATCATCCGGGCCACGTCGGTGCTGTACATCGACGAGCGCGCGGACTCCGGGGCGGCGGTGAAGCCGACCTGGTTGTTGATCACCACGTGCACGGTGCCGCCGGTGCGGTAGCCGCGCAGCTGCGACATGTTCAGCGTCTCGGCCACCACGCCCTGGCCGGCGAAGGCCGCGTCGCCGTGCAGCGCGACCGGCAGCACCGTGAAGTCGGTGCCGGCCTTGTTGATGACGTCCTGCTTGGCGCGGGCGATGCCCTCGATGACCGGGTCGACGGTCTCCAGGTGCGAGGGGTTCGCGGCGAGTGACACGTTGATCTGCTCGCCGTCCAGGCCGGTGAAGTTGCCCTGGGCGCCCAGGTGGTACTTCACGTCGCCGGAGCCGTGCATCGACTTCGGGTCGAGGTTGCCCTCGAACTCGCGGAAGATCTGCGCGTACGACTTGCCGACGATGTTCGCCAGGACGTTCAGCCGGCCGCGGTGGGCCATGCCGATGATGACCTCGTCCAGCCGGGACTCGGCAGCCGCGTCCAGCACCGCGTCCAGCAGCGGGATGACCGACTCGCCGCCCTCCAGCGAGAACCGCTTCTGGCCGACGTACTTGGTCTGCAGGAACGTCTCGAACGCCTCGGCGGCGTTCAGCCGGCGCAGGATGCGCAGCTGCTCCTCACGCTCGGGCTTGGCGTGCGGGCGCTCGATCCGGTCCTGGATCCACTTGCGCTGCTTGGGGTCCTGGATGTGCATGAACTCGACGCCGACGGTCCGGCAGTACGAGTCGCGCAGCACACCGAGGATGTCGCGCAGCTTCATCAGGGACTTGCCGGCGAAGCCGCCGACCGCGAACTCCCGCTCCAGGTCCCACAGGGTCAGCCCGTGCTCCAGGACGTCGAGGTCCGGGTGCTTGCGCTGGCGGTACTCCAGCGGGTCGGTGTCGGCCATCACATGGCCGCGCACCCGGTAGGAGTGGATCAGCTCGAAGACCCGCGCGGCCTTGGTGACGTCGTCGTCGTGCGCGGTGTCGATGTCGGTGCGCCACCGCACCGGCTCGTACGGGATGCGCAGCGCGGCGAAGATGTCGTCGAAGAAGTCGTTCTCGCCGAGCAGCAGCTGGCTCATGATCCGCAGGAACTCGCCGGAGGCGGCGCCCTGGATCACCCGGTGGTCGTAGGTGCTGGTCAGCGTCATGACCTTGGAGATGCCCAGCTTGTTCAGGGTGTCCTGCGAGGTGCCCTGGAACTCGGCCGGGTAGTCCATGGAGCCGACGCCGAGGATCATCGACTGGCCGGGCATCAGACGCGGCACCGAGTGCACGGTGCCCAGGCCGCCGGGGTTGGTCAGCGACGCGGTGACACCGGAGAAGTCGTCCATCGTGAGCTTGCCCGAGCGGGCCCGGCGCACGATGTCCTCGTACGCCTGCCAGAACTCGAAGAAGTTCAGCGTCTCGGCCTTCTTGATGGCCGCGACGACGAGCTGGCGGTCGCCGTTCGGCTTCACCAGGTCGATGGCCAGGCCCAGGTTGACGTGCTCGGGCTTGACCAGTGTCGGCTTGCCGTCCTTCAGCGCGAAGGAGTGGTTCATCGCCGGCATCGACTTCAGCGCCTGCACCATGGCGTAGCCGATGAGGTGGGTGAAGGAGACCTTCCCGCCCCGGGCCCGCTTGAGGTGGTTGTTGATGACGATGCGGTTGTCGAAGAGCAGCTTCACCGGGATCGCCCGCACCGAGGTGGCGGTGGGCAGCTCCAGGGAGGCGTTCATGTTCTTCGCCACGGCGGCGGCCGGGCCGCGCAGCGGCACGTACTCCGTCTCGGCGGCGGGCTGCGTGACCGCCGCGGCCGGCTTGGCCGCGGGGGCCTGCGCCGGAGCCGCCGGCGGCGCCGCGGCAGGCGCGGGCGGAGCCGCGGCGGGAGCCTGCGCGGCAGGCGCCGGAGCGGCGGCCGGTGCCGGCTGAGCCGGGGCGGCAGGCGCGGCCGGGGCGGCGGGTGCCGCCGGGGCCGGCGCGGGAGCGGGCGCCGCGGCGGCCTGCGGGCCTGCGGGCGCGGAAGGAGGCGTGGAACCGGGCACGCCCGCGCTGGCGCGGGCAGCGGCGCCCGAGGCACCGCCCTGGCCCGCGGGAGCGGCCGGAGCGGCGGAGCCGTCCGGCTTGTAGTCGGCGAAGAAGTCCCACCAGGCTCGGTCTACCGAGTTCGGGTCCTGGAGGTACTGCTGGTAGATCTCGTCCACGAGCCACTCGTTCGGGCCGAAACCCGCTGCAGGGCCCTCGCCCTGCACTTCGTGGTCGGTGGAGACGCTAGAGCTATTGGGGGACTGTGACGACACGGCGGCAACCGCCCTCTTCCGCTTCACAAGATGGTGGACAGCGGAAAAAAGGCTACGCCTACCTGACCCCTTCACGCAGTTTAGGGGGTCAGTCGTCGCGCAAGTCACACCCGAAGTCTGGTTTCGGGACGGATCGTGGCGGGAAAGTGATCCCTCTTGTGGGTTCGCCGGGCCGGTGGTCTACGCCATTTGCCCGAATGGCGGCGGCGCCGCACGTCACCGCGATGTGGCCGCGTCAACGCGGCTGCGGCGGCATCCCCGGGAGGGTGACGTGGATCCGGCAGCCGCGCGGGGATTCGGCCACCTCGATCCGGCCACCGTGCAGATCCACCGCCCAGCGCGCGATCGCCAGACCGAGACCGGTGCCGCCGTCCGTGCCCGGATGTGAGCCGCGATGGAAGCGGTCGAAGACCCGGACCCGGTCCGCTTCGGGGATGCCCGGACCCTCGTCGCGCACCTCCAGGTCCAGACTGCCCGGCGCCGCCCCGCCGCGGGCCCGCACGGTGACCCGGCCGCCGGGCGGGCTGTGCTTCATCGCGTTGTCCACCAGGTTCGCCACCACCTGGTGCAGCCGCTCCCCGTCGGCGTACGCCACCAGCTCCGGCGGCGACACGTCCAGGTGCAGTGGCACGTCCGCGCGGGCCCGGGTGAGGGTGCCGCCGGTCCTGCCGCGGTCGGCGCCCAGGCTGGCGGTCTTCAGCACCGCCGACAGGTACGGCCACACCTCGAACCGTTTGGCGTCCAGCCGTACCGCCCCGCTGTCCAGCCGGGACAGGTCGAGCAGCTGGCTGACCAGCTTGCCCAGCCGCTCGGTCTGCTGGAGGGCCAGCCGCATCGTCTCCGGGTCGGCGGCCGAGACGCCGTCCACCACGTTCTCCAGCACCGCGCGCAGCGCCGCGATCGGTGTGCGCAGCTCGTGTGAGACATTCGCCACCAGCTCCTTGCGGTGCCGGTCCACCGCGGCCAGGTCGGCGGCCATCCGGTTGAAGGTCTCGGCCAGCTCGCCCACCTCGTCGCGGCGCATCCGGGCCACCCGGCGGGTGTAGTCGCCCCCCGCCATCGCTCGCGCCACCGCGGTCATCTCGCGCAGCGGCGCGGTCAGGTTGGTGGCGACGATCTGCGTGATCAGCAGCGAGGCGATGATCGAGAAGATCGTGATGACCCGGATCTCGGTCCGCGAGTGGATCGCCAGCGTCACCAGCAGCGTGGTGATCATCACGGAGGCGATCACCAGCGCTTGCAGGGCCGCCTTGATCGAGCGGGTCGGGTCCCAGGGGCGCAGCACCTCCCACAACTGCCGCAGCCACCCGCGCAGCACGTGCCGGGCGTGCCGTGCGTGCCGCGCGCAGCCGGCCGGCAGCCGGCCGCGGGTCGGCCCCGAAGTGCCCGGGGCCCGCGCCGGGTCCCGGGTGCGCGCGGGGTCCCCGGTGTGACCCGGGTTCATGGCGCCGGGTTCTCCAGCGCGTAGCCCACACCGTGCACGGTACGGATCCGCTCGGCGCCGATCTTGCGGCGCAGCGCCTTGACGTGGCTGTCCACGGTGCGGGTGCCGGACGCGTCGGTCCAGTCCCACACCTCGGCGAGCAACTGCTCGCGGGAGAGCACCGCCCGGGGCTGGTGGGCCAGGCACACCAGCAGCTCGAACTCGGTCGGGGTCAGGTGCACGTCGGTGCCGCCGACCCGGACCCGGCGCTGGGTGTGGTCGATCTCCAGGTCGCCGAGGTGGATGCTGGCGCCGCGGACGGTGGAGGCCGCGTCGGCGGCCCGCTCCACCCGGCGCAGCAGCACGTGCACCCGCGCGGCCAGCTCGCGCATCGAGAACGGCTTGGTCATGTAGTCGTCGGCGCCGACGCCGAGGCCGACCAGCATGTCCGTCTCGTCGTCGCGCGCGGTGAGCATCAGCACCGGCACCGGCCGGTCGGCCTGCACCCGGCGGCAGACCTCAAGCCCGTCGTATCCGGGCAGCATCACGTCGAGCACCAGGAGGTCCGGTTGCCAGGCATGGGCTGCGTCGACCGCGGACGGCCCGTCGCCTGCCGTGCGCACCTGGAACCCCTCCGCCTGGAGGCGGGCCGCGATCGCCTGAACTATCGTCTGGTCGTCCTCGACCACCAGAACCCGGCGCTGCGCGCCCGTTGTCTGTGCGCTGTCCACTTCCGCTTCCGCCCCACAAGCTCGTCCGTTACCGGCAGCGTACGGGGCGGGCCGCTGCCCTGACTATGACGCCTTCACGCCTTGACGGCTACATGCACGACATCGGGCACGCCACGCGCGACCGGAACCTCCAGCGTGCGCACCCCGGTGTACCCCGCCCCCTTGAGTGCGATCTCGAAGGCGGCCGAGGGCTGCGCCGACCATACGGCCAGCACACCGCCGGAGCGGAGCAGCTCCCGGCAGTCGTCGAGGCCGCTGGGACTGTAGAGACTGCCGTTGTTGTCGGTGACTGTCCAGTCCGGACCGTTGTCGATGTCCAGGCAGAGTGCGTCGTAGCCGCCGGCGGGCGGGCGCGCCGACGCTTCGACCGGCACCGTACCGGCTGCGGGTGCGGGTGCGGACCCGGACCCGGCTTCGGGTCTGGCCATCGGCTCGGGCGCCGTACGCAGGTAGGTCAGCAGGTCCGCGGTGATCAGCCGCACCCGCGGGTCGTCCAGCGCGCCGCGGGTGTGTGCCGCGAAGTGGCCCGCCCGGTGCCAGTCGATCACCGCCTGCTCCCGCTCGACCACGTCGATCCGCGCCCAGCGCGGCTGGGCGGCCGCCCGGGCCAGTGAGAAGCCGACGCCGAGCCCGCCGATCAGCACGCTCGCGCCGCCCCGGCCGGCCGGCGGCGCCTCGAGCGCCTCCAGTGCCGCGTCGATCAGCAGCCGCTCGGAGCGGCCGTCGGAGGTGTCCATCAGGAAGGTGCCGTTGGCGATGATCTCCAGGTGCTCGCCGCGACGGCGCAGCACCGCTTCCCCGTACGGGCCCTCGCGCCGGTCCAGTACGACCGGTCCTTCGCCGGTCCCGGGGCCGGGATCGGGGGCCGGGAAGCGCGGGTCGTGCGTGTTCGTAGCCGCCATGACCTCATTCTGACGGACCGAAAAGGGACTGCTCCCGGCCCACCGCAGGTGATCGCTCAGGGCGAACGTAAGGCCGGGAACACCGGCGGAGCTCCTTGCATTGAGTCAGGTGTACTCAACTTGCTTGCAAAGGGAGCGATCATGGCGTTTGAGCCGAAGAGTTCCAACCTCACCCTCCCCGTACTGCCCCTCGACGGCGAGGTCGTGCTGCCCGGCATGGTCGTACCGCTCGACCTGACCGACAGCGAGGTACGGGCCGCGGTGGAGGCCGCACAGGCGGCCCACTCCGGAGACACCGCGGGCAAGCCGCGCGTGCTTCTGGTCCCGAGGGTCGACGGGAACTACGCCGCGGTGGGCACCCTCGGCACGGTCGAGCAGGTCGGACGGCTGTCCGACGGCGACCCCGGCGCGGTGATCAAGGGTCGCTCGCGGGTGCGCATCGGCGCCGGTACGACCGGTCCGGGCGCGGCTTTGTGGGTGGAGGGCGCCGTGGTGGAGGAGCCCGCGCCGCAGGAGGCGCCCGGCACCGTCGCCGAGCTGATGAAGGAGTACAAGGCGCTGGCCACGAGCTGGCTGCGCAAGCGCGGCGGCTGGCAGGTGGTCGACCGGGTGCAGCAGATCGACGACGCCGGGCAGCTCGCCGACAACTCCGGCTACTCCCCGTTCCTCGGCGTGGAGCAGCGCGTGGAGCTGCTGGAGACCGCCGACCCGGTGGCCCGGTTGAAGCTCGCCACGCAGTGGCTGCGCGACCACCTCGCCGAGCAGGACGTCGCCGAGACGATCCGCAAGGACGTCCAGGAGGGCATGGAGAAGCAGCAGCGCGAGTTCCTGCTCCGCCAGCAACTGGAGGCGGTCCGCAAGGAGTTGGCCGAGCTGAACGGCGACCCCGACAACGAGACGGACGACTACCGGGTCCGGGTGGAGTCCGCCGACCTGCCGGAGAAGGTCCGCGAGGCCGCACTGAAGGAGGTCGAGAAGCTGGAGCGCTCCTCGGACGCCTCCCCGGAGGGCTCGTGGATCAGGACCTGGCTGGACACCGTTCTCGAACTGCCGTGGAACACCACCACCGAGGACACCTACGACGTCGCGGGCGCCCGGGCGGTGCTGGACGCGGACCACTCCGGCCTCGACGACGTGAAGGAGCGCATCACCGAGTACCTGGCGGTCCGCAAGCGCCGGGCCGACCGCGGTCTCGGCGTGGTCGGCGGCCGCCGCGGAGGCGCGGTGCTGGCGCTGGTCGGTCCCCCCGGGGTCGGCAAGACCTCGCTCGGTGAATCCGTGGCCCGCGCGATGGGCCGCGAGTTCGTCCGGGTGGCGCTCGGCGGCGTCCGCGACGAGGCCGAGATCCGCGGCCACCGCAGGACGTACGTGGGCGCGTTGCCAGGCCGGATCGTGCGCGCGATCAAGGAGGCCGGGTCGATGAACCCGGTGGTGCTGCTCGACGAGGTCGACAAGGTCGGCTCGGACTACCGGGGCGACCCGGCGGCCGCGCTGCTCGAAGTCCTCGACCCGGCGCAGAACCACACCTTCCGGGACCACTACCTGGAGGTCGAACTCGACCTGTCCGACGTGGTGTTCCTGGCCACCGCCAACGTGCTGGAGGCCATCCCCGAGCCGCTGCTGGACCGGATGGAGCTGGTCCGGCTGGACGGCTACACCGAGGACGAGAAGGTCGTCATCGCCCGCGACCACCTGCTGCCCCGTCAGCTGGAGCGCGCGGGCCTGGCCGCCGACGAGGTGAGCCTGGACGAGGACGCGCTGCGCCGGCTGGCCGGCGAGTACACCCGCGAGGCGGGCGTCCGTAACCTGGAGCGGACCGTCGCGCGCCTGCTGCGCAAGATCGCCGCCCAGCACGAACTGGGCGACCGGGAGCTGCCGTTCGCGGTCGGCCCGGGCGATCTGCGGGCCCTGATCGGCCGGCCGCACCACGTGCCGGAGGCCGCGCAGGACCCGGAGGAGCGGCGTACCGCCGTACCGGGCGTGGCCACCGGTCTCGCGGTCACCGGCGCGGGCGGCGACGTGCTCTACATCGAGGCGTCGCTGGCCGACCCGGAGACCGGCGGGGCCGGGCTCCAGCTCACCGGTCAACTCGGCGACGTGATGAAGGAGTCCGCGCAGATCGCGCTCTCCTTCCTGCGCTCGCGCGGCGCGGAACTGGAGTTGCCGGTCGGCGATCTCAAGGACCGCGGCGTGCACCTGCACGTGCCGGCCGGCGCCGTACCCAAGGACGGCCCGAGCGCGGGTGTCACCATGACCACCGCCCTCGCGTCCCTGCTGTCCGGCCGCCGGGTCCGCACCGATGTCGCCATGACCGGCGAGGTGTCCCTGACCGGCCGGGTGCTGCCGATCGGCGGGGTCAAGCAGAAGCTGCTGGCCGCGCACCGCGCCGGGATCACCACCGTGGTGATCCCCAAGCGCAACGAGGCCGACCTCGACGACGTCCCCGCCGAGATCCTCGGCGTGCTCGACGTCCACCCGGTCGGCGACGTCCGCCAGGTGCTGGCGCTGGCTTTGGAGCCGGCGGCGGCGGACGCCCCCGCCGAGGAGGTCCCGATCGCCGCGTGACCACCTGCCGGTGGTGGGCCGGGTCCCGCCGCTACGGTTGCCCGCCGTTCCCGGCCGCGGGCCGGTGGTCGGTTGCGCGCGCAGTTCCCCGCGCCCCCGTCGGTGCGGCTCCCTCCGCAAGGAGGGCATGCCGTACGTACCAAGACCAAGGGGCGCGGGGAACTGCGCGTCTACCCGGGCGGTCCCGTTACCGGGTTACCCGTTCGCGAGGGCCTGGAGGCCGGAGATCGGGCCGTTGAAGTAGTCCTGGTCCCCGGGGAAGGTGCCGGAGTCGGCGTACTGCCAGAACGTGTAGAAGCCGTAGCCGCCCGGCAGGGTCCCCGCGCTGGAGGAGTACTTGGCGATCCAGAACGGGCTGGTGGTGGCGAATCCGCTGTTGTTGCCGGTGCAGGTCGACCACCAGTCGTAGGTGGAGTAGAGGACCGGGTAGACGCCCTCACGCGCGTGGTACTCGTTGGCGAACGCGTGGATCCAGCTCACCATGCTGGCCTGGCTGAGGCCGTAGCAGCTCGCGCCGTAGGGGTTGTACTCGATGTCGAGCGCGCCCGGCAGGGTCTTGCCGTCGGCCGACCAGCCGCCGCCGTGCGCGATGAAGTAGTCCGCCTGCGTCGCGCCGCCGGAGGTGTTCGGCGTGGCGAAGTGGTACGACCCGCGGATCATGCCGACGTTGTACGAGCCGTTGTACTGCTGGGCGAAGTCGGGGTTGGTGTACGAGGTGCTCTCGGTCGCCTTGATGTACGCGAACTTGCCGCCGTTCGCCCACGCGGTCGCCCAGTTGACGCTGCCCTGGTAGGCGGAGACGTCCATGCCGGGGGTCTGGGTGACCATCGGGGTGACGGCGCGGGAGCCGGCCGAGCCGCTCGCGTTGGAGCCCTCGTGCGCCTGGACGGTGGAGCCCATCCAGTCCAGTTGCGGGTGGGCGAGGTGGCCGGCGCTCGTGCCGGTGCCGGTCGCGGTCGCCGCATGGGCCGCGCCGGGAACGGTGAACGCCAGGGTGACGAGGGAGACGATCAGGCCGACGAGAACCGCGAGCCGGGTTCTGGCCGAGCCGTTGCCGTGCACGACGGAGAGGACTCCGTGGGACATGCGTGCCTCCAGGAGGGGCAGGTGGGGGACTCGCATGACCATGGTGTGGTCATGACAGAAATGACGGTACGTTGGACGCTACGCGCGTGGATAGAGGCACCGGTAACCGCCGTTGGTCTACTCCTGCGAAATACTTGACGTGCTGCGGAAACCACCGTGTGTGAAGAAAACTTTCAGCCGTTGAAAGCGGGGCCCCTGTGACCCAAGCGAACCGCGCCGCACGCGATACCGGCGGCACGGGCGGAACCGATCCCTCCGGCGACGGTGTGGCGGGCGCGCTGGAGCGCGAGTTGACCGTGCTCTTCCGCCGGGCCCGGGCCGCCTCGGGCGACCTCGCCCGCGCGGTGCACCCGGGCCTGGAGGCCGCGGCCTACGGCCTGCTGGTCCGGCTGGACGAGGTCGAGCCCGAGCGGGCCACCGACCTGGCGGCGTACTTCGGCGTCGGCAAGGCCACCATGAGCCGCCAGTTGCGCGCGATGGAGGAACTGGGCCTGGTCGCCCGCGAGCCCGACCCCGCCGACGGCCGCGCCTATCTGATGCGGCTGACCGACGAGGGCCGGGAGCGGTTCGCCCGGGTGCGGCGGCTGCGCCGCGAGCGCTACCTCGGACAGCTCGCGGAATGGGATCCCCGGGATGTGGCCGAACTCGCCCGCCTCCTGCACCACCTCAACGACGCGCAGTCCGGGTAGCGCGCGATCCGGCCGGCGTAAGGGCGCCGGGTAGCGCGCGATCCGGCCGGACCCTGAGCGGGGCCGGCCGGCCCCGTATGGCGCCGACCGGCCGGCCCCACCCGTACGCGGCTACAACTCGATCAGCACGGCCGTCGCGTCGTCATGCTGCTTGCCGGGCGGCGGCTGCTCGCTCTCCAGCGCGCGCACCCGGGCGAACAGGCGCTCCGGGCCCGCCTTGCGCAGCAGCGCGAAGGTGCCCGCCCAGTCGTCCACGGCGTAGTACTCCACCGCGCGGGTGGCGCCGTCGGTGAGCGCGGCCAGCGCGGTGACGTCCGCGCGCGGCAGCCGGCCGGTCACGGCGCGGGCCACCACCGCCGGGTCGGCGGCGGCCGTGAAGAAGCCGCCCTCCTGGTTCCGCAGCGGCCCCATCCGCACCCCGGTCGCGCGCAGCCGGTCGATCCGATCGTCCAGCACCGCCGCCACCACCCCGGCGGTGTCCTCGACCAGCAGCACCGAGTCGGACAGCACCAGGTACTCCACGGCCGCCTCGTCCCAGCGGGCGACGACCACCGTGGCCTGCGGAGTCAGCCGGTGAGAAAGATCACAAGTGCTCCGGTGTGCCTCGGCGGTCCGGCGGATCGCGTCGGCCAGGCAGTCCGCCAGCTCCGACTCCCGCCGTGCCGCGGCCAGTTCGAGGAGTGCCCCGCCCAGCCGCGCGGTGAACCAGGGCACCGAGTGCACGCAGCCCCCGTTGTCCGGTGGCGGTGTCACCCCGTCCAGCACCACCATCACCCCGCCGGCGCCGGACGCCGGAAGCGCCACCGCCGCGAAGTCCTCGTTGGGCACGCCCGTAGTACCGGGCTCGGTCGCCGTCTCGATCCGCATGGGCCCAGTCTCGCAGCCGGTTGGTCCGTACCACCGCAACGCCCTGCTGTGCGTGGGCATCCTGTCAAAGCGGAACGGCGTGTGCCAGCGGCGTCGGCGCGGGGCGGAGGGTGCCACCCGTGCCGGACTTGTCGGTCAACTCACCTGTGAGATTCACTCGTTCGGGTGTCCGGGGAGGGGACGCCTGGCCCCCATCCATGCTGGCCTGCGAGGGTCTGAGGGATTCTGCATGTATCCCGGGGACGACCCCGGGGCCCCGCGACTCGTGATTGCGAGCACCGACAGTGCGTGAACGACGTCTCCGACGGCGCGAACGGCGGGTCAGGCAGCGCATGCTCGCCGCCCTGCTGGTCGGCGCGGCCATCGTCCTGGCCGCGGCCGCGCCCGGTGTCGCCCTCGCCGCCGGTGACCTGTCGGCCGCCCAGGACCATGTCGGGGACGCCCAACTCGCCTCCCGCGCAACCGCGCTGGCCGCCGACCTCGCCGACGAGCGGGACGACCTCGCGGTCTCCGTCGCGGCCGGGCAGCCCGCTGCCCCGACCGCCGACCAGCAGCGCACCGACCGCCAGGTCGCCGACGTCACCGGCGGCGGCCACCTCTCCGCCGACCTGCGCACCGCGCTCGCCACCCTGCCCGCCGTCCGCAGGTCGGCGCTCGCCTCCTCCTCCGCGCAGGCCGCCGTCGCCGCCTACCAGCCGCTGGCCGACGCCGTCGGGCGCGCCGCGGGACCGGTCACCGCCCCACTCGGCCGGGCCGCCGCGGCCGCCGCCGTGCAGCGCGGCCTGCTCGTCGCCGGGCTGACCGCGAGCGGCGCCCAGCACGGCCTGGTCGCCGACGCGCAGGCCGCCCGGCTCCAGGAACAGGCCGCGCTCGCCGAGTTCCACGCCACCGCGCCCGCCGGCGTCCGCACCGACTACGACCAGACCGTCACCGGCGCCGACACCGCCGAGGCCGACCGCGACCTGAGCCAGTTGCTCAACGGGCCCGAACTCACCTCCGCTGACCGGGACCTGGACACCAAGAAGGTCGCCACCGCGCTCGCCGCCAGGCTCTCGCTGATGCGCGGCGTCGAGTCCTCGGCCGCCGCCGACGAGGCCGCCACCGCCGCCTCGCACCGCGACCACGAGGTCACCGTCCTCGAACTGCGCGCCGCGCTGGCCGCGTTGTGCCTGATCCTGCTGATCGCCGTGCTGGTCACGCTGTTCCGTACGGTCACCCGCCCACTCGCCGCCCTGTACCGCTGGTCCCGGGCCGACCCGGAGAGCGGCACGGGCAGCGAGGTGGTCGGCGCCGACGAGTTCGCCGCCGTCGCCCGCCGGGTCAACGCCCTCACCCATGAGGCCCAGGCGCTGCGCACCCGGGCCGGGGAACTCGCCACCGAGCGCACCGAGGCCGCCGCCGCCCACACCGCGCTCGCCGCCGAGCACCAGGCCACGCTCGCGGCCGGCGTCGAACTGGCCCGCACCCGCGACGACTTGATGCGATCCCGCGAGGAGATCGCCGAGCGGCTCAAGCGGGCGACCGCGCGCAACGCGATGCAGATCGTCCACGTCAACCTCTCGCTGCGCACCCTCGGCCTGATCGAGCGCCAACTCACCGTGATCGAGGGCATGGAGGAGCACGAGCAGGAGCCGGAGCGGCTCGCGACGCTGTTCCGCCTCGACCACCTCGCCACCCGCATGCGCCGCAACAGCGAGAACCTGCTGGTGCTCACCGGGACCGAGCACAGCCACGGCGCCGCCGCCCGCCCGGTCCCGCTGATCGACGTGGCCCGCGCCGCCATCTCCGAGGTCGAGCGGTACGAACGCGTCCGCGTCCTGGCCATGCCCGAGGCCGAGGTGGCCGGCCGCGCGGCCGACGACGTCAGCCACCTCATCGCCGAACTGCTCGACAACGCCACCGCGTTCTCCGCGCCCGCCGCCGAGGTCCACCTCAACGGCTGGGTGACGGAGGGCGGCGAGGTGATGGTCTCGGTCGAGGACCCGGGCATCGGGGTGCCCCCGGAACGGATCGACGGGCTCAACGAGTTGCTGGCCGACCCCGACCCGGCACCGCCCGGCGCGGCGGCCGGCCTCGGCCTCTACGTGGTGGCCCGGCTCGCCCACCGGCACGGCGTACGCGTCCAGTTGCGCCCGCACGCCAACGGCGGCACCACGGCCGTCGCGGTCCTGCCGCGGCTGCTGGTGCCCACGGTCGATCCGCTCACCCGGGTGGTGCCCACCCAGCGCGAGGCGGCGATCGAGCCGGGATATGGCGCGCTGCCGGGCGTGGAGGCGGGCTACGGCGCAGGGCTCGGGGTGGATTTCGGAACGGATTACGGCGCCGGCATCGAGGTGTCGGTGCCCGTACAGCCGTTGCCGGGCCGGCTGCCGGCCGAACAGCCTTTCCCGGAGCAGCGGTTCGCCGAGCGGTCCGAGCTGCCCGCGCATCCCGAGCAGTACGTACCCGCCGCGCAGCCCATGGCGCCCATGCCGTCGATGCCGTTGATGGCCGAGCAGCCGGTGCGGCCCGTACCGCCGATCACCGAGCAGCCGACGGGCGAACTCCCGCCTCTCGCCCGGCGGGTCCGCCAGCAGCCGGCGGCCGAACACCCCGACCCCGAACACCTGGCGCCCGAAACCCTTGCGCCCGCCCAGCCGGCCCCCGAACAGGCCATGCCGGCAGTGCAGTTGACCGGACCGGCGGCGCCCGCGCAGCCGGCCCCCGCCTTCTCGCTGCCCGGGCAGCAGACCACCGACCGTCCCGCGCAAGACCCCGGCAACTCCCCGGTCGAGCCGCGGGTCCGGGTCGAACGTCTGCACGTCTCACCTGCGCAGATGCTCTCGGCGGGGTTGCCGGACCTGCAAGTGCAGACGCCTGCGGCCGAGCCCCTGGCCGTGCCCGCGTTCACGCCCGAGCCCCTGCCTGCTGCCGAATCCCCGGCGTGGAGCGCACCCGGGGTCGTACCGCCGGGTGGCGTCGTACCGGCGGCCGGGCACGTACCGTCGGTCGAGCACGCACGCGCGGAGTACGCGCCGCGGCATGCCTCCACCGTGCCGCCCGCGCCCGCCGGGTCGGACGAGATGCTGCCGCGCCGGGTGCGGAAGGCCAGCGGGATACGGCCCGTGGCGCAGGACGGCAGGCGCCGCACCGAGCCGTTGGACGCGGAAGGGCTGCGCCGCAAGCTCGCCGGGTTGCAGCGCGGCCTGCGGGACGGCCGCAGGGACGCGGAGTTGGAGACACGAGGGGCGGCCACGGAGACAGCGGCGGCACCGCCCGCCACGGCAGCAAGTCCGGGAGACACCGTCGAGGAGGCGACCCGTTGAACGCGGTCCGCACGCAGTTCAGTACCACCAGCTCCACCGGTACCACCAGCACCGGTGCCCACTCGGGCACCGGCGTCCACTCCGACGCGCTGAGCCACGAGGCCCGCAACCTCCAGTGGCTGCTGGCGAACTTCGTCGAGGAGGTGCCCGGCGTCCACTCGGTCGCCGTCGTCTCCTCCGACGGTCTGCTGCTGCTCAGTTCGGAACCCGACCCCGTCGCGCCCCGGCCGGCGGCCGGGCCGACCCGGATCTCCGACGTCCGGATGGACCTCGCCGCGGTGGTGTCGGGGCTGGCCTCGCTCACCATGGGCGCGGCCCGGCTGATGGACGGCGGCAAGGTGCGGCAGACCACCGTCGCGATGCAGGACGGCATGCTGTTCGTCATGTCCATCAGCGACGGCTCGCTGCTGGGCGTGCACGCCACCGCCGAGTGCGATCTGAGCGTCATTGCCTACCACATGGCGCTCTTCGTCGGCCGGGCCGGCCATGTGCTGACCCCGTCGCTACGCGGCGAGTTGCGGCAGGCGCTGGAGGGCGGACGGTGACCCGACCGACCGGCCCGCCCCGCGCCTCCGGCCCTCCCACCGCCCCGCCGACAGCGGTGTCGCGGCAGCGCGAGGGCGACCGCCGCACCTCCCGCGTGCGGCCGTATGCCCTCACCGGCGGCCGTACCCGATCCGGGCATGTGCTGCTGGTCGAGACTTTCGTGGCTACGATCGAGCGACCGGACGAACAGCCCGCCCTCACGAGGGGCGACTGGGCGGAGCGGGTCGTGCCCGAGTTGCGGGCGATCGTCGAACTGTGCCGCGCACTGCGGTCGGTGGCCGAGATCTCCGCACTGCTGCGGATACCGCTCGGCGTCGTCCGGGTCCTGATCAGCGACCTGGCCGACCAGGGAAGAATTCGCGTGTACGGCACCGGGTACGGTCCCGGCGGCCCCGACCGCGCGCTGCTCGAAAGGGTGCTCAGTGGACTTCGCAGGCTTTGACCAGCAGGAGGGCTTGCGGGACTGGCAGACCACGCGCGATCGCGCACCGGTCTCCACGAAGATCGTCGTCGCCGGCGGCTTCGGCGTGGGCAAGACCACGTTCGTGGGCGCCGTCTCGGAGATCACCCCGCTGACCACCGAGTCCGTGATGACGCAGGCCAGCGAGGCGCTCGACGACCTGGCGGCCACACCGGAGAAGACCACCACCACGGTCGCCATGGACTTCGGCCGGATCACGCTCGACCGGGACCTGGTGCTCTACGTGTTCGGCACGCCGGGCCAGCAGCGGTTCTGGTTCATGTGGGACGACCTGGTGCGCGGTGCGATAGGGGCGGTGGTGCTCGCCGACACCCGGCGGCTGGCGGACTGCTTCCCCGCGCTGGACTACTTCGAGAGCACCGGTCTGCCCTATACCGTCGCGGTCAACCAGTTCGAGGGCACCGCGGCCTACAGCTCCGACGACGTGCGCGACGCGCTCGCCGTGCCGCATCACATCCCGGTACTGGTCATCGACGCCCGCGAGCGGCGTTCCGTGGTCGACGCGCTGCTCGCGCTGGTCACGCACGCGATGGCCGAGCAGCCGCTGTGATCTGACGCCTCGTGGTGCCTGCCTGCCCCTGTGGCCGTCCGGTTCGGGCCGGTAGGTTGCCGTGTGTAGGCGTACGGGTGTATGCACGTCTGTCGGACAGCGAAGAAGCGAGTCGCCATGCGCAGCATCCTCATCGTCGGAGCCGGCCAGTCCGGGCTCCAACTCGCCCTGGGCCTACAGGCGCGGGGCTACGGCGTGACCGTCATGACCAACCGCACCGCGGACGAGATACGTACCGGCCGGGTGATGTCCACGCAGTGCATGTTCGCCGGCGCGCTGGCCCACGAGCACGACCTCGGCATCGACTTCTGGACCCAACAGGCCCCGGACGTCAACGGGTTGGGTGTCTCGGTGACCGCGCCCGACGGCACCCGCGCGATCGACTGGCTCGGCCGGCTCGACGGCACCGCCCAGTCGGTGGACCAGCGGGTGAAGATGTCCGGCTGGCTGGAGACGTTCGCCGAGCGCGGCGGCAAGGTGGTCGTGCACGGCGTCGCCGTCTCCGACCTGGACTACTTCTCCCGCGCCTACGACCTGGTGCTGGTCGCCGCGGGCAGGGGCGAGTTGGTGTCGATGTTCGGCCGGGACGCGGACCGTTCGCCGTACGACGCCCCGCAGCGCGCGCTCGCGGTCGCCTACGTGCACGGCCTCGGGCCGCGCCCCGAGCACCCCGACGTGCGGGCGGTGCGCTGCAACCTGGTGCCGGGCATCGGCGAGTTCTTCGTGATCCCCGCGCTGACCACGTCCGGGCCCTGCGACATCCTCTTCTGGGAGGCCGTCCCGGGCGGTCCCGCGGACGTCTTCGCGGGCGTCAAGGACCCCGGGGAACACCTGCGGCTGACCCTCGACCTGATGCGGCGCTACGTCCCGTGGGAGCACACCCGCGCCACCGACGTCGAACTCACCGACGCCGGCGGCACCCTGTCCGGCCGCCTCGCCCCCACCGTGCGCCGGCCGATCGGTGAACTTCCTTCCGGCAGGCTGGCGTTGGGTGTCGCCGATGTGGTCGTCACCAACGACCCGGTCACCGGCCAGGGTTCCAACAACGCCTCCCGGTGCGCGGCGGTCTACCTGGAGCAGATCACCGCCCACGGCGACCGCCCTTTCGACCGCGCCTGGATGCAGGCCACCTTCGACCGGTACTGGGAGGTCGCCGCGCCGGTCACCAAGTGGACCAACGCGATGCTGGCGCCTCCGCCGGAGCACGTCCTCGGCCTGATCGGCGCGGCCGGCGAACTCCAGCCCGTCGCCGACCGGTTCGCCAACGGCTTCGACAACCCCGCGGACTTCGAGGGGTGGTTCTACGACCCGGCGCTCGCGCAGGGCTACCTCGCGCGGGTCGGCGCGGCGGGCGTGGCGGGTGAAACCGGCGAACAGGGCTGAGCCGGCGGCTACTTCGCCGACCCGTTGCGGTCGGAGGTGGGCGTCGCGGAGGGCTTGGCGGAGGGTGTCGCCGGGAGCTTGGCCGGCGGCTTCGTGGAGCTCCCGGCCGAGGGCTTGGCCGGCGGCTTCGCCGGGGCCTTCGCGGAAGTCTTCGCCGGGGTCTTCGTCTGCGCGGAGATCGGGAGCGGCAGCTCCGCGTTCTTCGGGATGGACCTCGGCTGGTAGCCGCTCAGCGGCTGCTCGCCGGGGTCGGGGCGGACCGCGCCGAGGATCGGGTTGGCCGCGATCGGTGAGACCTTCACATATGACCCGGTGCGCGGTGCCTGGATGACCAGACCGTTGCCGATGTAGAGCGCCACGTGCGAGGCGCCCTTGAAGTAGATCACCAGGTCGCCCGGGCGCAGCAGGGCCAGCGGCACGTGCGGCAGCTTCGCCCACTGCTCCTCGCTGGTGCGCGGGATGACGGTGCCCGCGTGCGCCCACGCCTGCGAGGTGAGCCCGGAGCAGTCGAACGAGTCGGGCCCCTGCGCCCCCCACAGGTACGGCTTGCCGAGCTGGTCGAAGGCGTAGCCGATCGCCCGGTCGCCGGCAAGCGAGGGCGCCCGTAGCGCGGGGTCGCCGCCCAGCGCCTTGGAGTCCATCAGTTCCTGCTGGGCCTTGTCGGTGTCGGCCTGCTCCAGCTTCTGCAGTTCGGCGATCTGCACCCCGGTCAGCCCGGCGAGCATCCCCTCGACCTGCTTGAGGTGCGCCTGCACGTCCTTCTGCTTCGCCCCGGCGACGGTCTGCGCCTGCTCGGCGGTGTTCAGCGCCTTCTGCGCCTGCGTGTTGAGCTTCTTCAGCTTGGTCTCGCCGGAGGTGAGCTGCCCGAGCACGCTCCGCTGCTGGTTCGCCATCTGCCCCAGTACGTGCCGCTGCCCGAAGAAGTCCTGCGGGCTCTGCCCGCTGAGCAGCGACAGATACGGTGACACGCCGCCGTCCCGGTACATCTGAGCGGCCATCAGCCCGAGCTGGGCCCGGCTGTCGGCGACCGCGGCCTTCTGGTCCGCGAGCTGCTTGTCGACCTTCCGGGCCGCGGTGCGCTGCTGGTCGGCGGTCACCTTGGCCGCGTTGTACGCCTCGGTGGCCGTCTCGGTCTGCTGGTAGTACGTCTGAAGCTGGGTCAGCAGCGTGGCGAGCGGCACCTGGTCGGCCGGCGGGTCGTGCGGCTGGGCCGCGGCCCGCTGGGCGGCGGGCAGCGAGAGCGCCGCCGCGGCGAGCAGGGTTCCGCACACCACGGCCGAGCGGAACCACGAGCTGGGCTGACGGGCCACTGACATTCCCTCATCTCCCCATAACCGGCGGGTAACAAGCAGCGTCAGCAGCCAATCATGGATTGTCGTATCTTCGACAGAGGTAGGGGCCGAATCTCCGCGGAACGGTCACCCGCACGGCCGAGGAGTCGATCCGGGGCCATCCGCGAGCCACCTGCCGTCCACCCACCATCATGCGCCACCGCCGGCCGTGATCGCCGCGTCCGCCGCCCCGCACCGCCCCCTCGCGCGCGCCGTACCGGCGAGCGGTGCGCCGGCCCGTCATGGGACTGCCCGCGACCCTGTGAGCAGGGGTCGCGGGCAGTCGTGCCGTCCCGGGGGCAGCTCCGGGGCGGCGGCTCAACCCCCTCGGTCGGCCGACGCGTCAGCCGACACGTCGGCCTGCACGTCGGCCTGCACGTCAGCCGAAGTAGCTGTCGAAGTTGTGCGAGAACGCCCAGTCGCTGTAGCCGTCCCAGTTGATCGACCAGGTCATCAGGCCGCGCAGCCCGGGCCAGCTGCCGTGGGTGGTGTACGAGCCGCAGCTCGTCTTCTTCGTCAAGCAGTCGAGTGCCTGGTCCACCTGATCGGGCGAGGTGTAGCCGTTCCCCGCGTTGACGGACGCGGGCAGGCCGATGCCGACCTGCGAGGGGTCGAGCGCCGGGAACATGTTCGAGGTGTTGCCCGCCACCGGGAAGCCGGTGAGCAGCATGTCCGTCATGGCGATGTGGAAGTCCGCGCCGCCCATCGTGTGGTACTGGTTGTCCAGGCCCATGATCGGCCCGGAGTTGTAGTCCTGGACGGTGAGCAGCGTCAGGTCGTCGCGCAGCGCGTAGATCACCGGCAGGTACGCCCCGCAGCGCGGGTCCTGGCCGCCGAACGGGCCCGTGCCGTAGTACTGGTACCCCATCTGCACGAAGAACGTCTCCGGCGCCATGGTCAGCACGAAGCCGCTGCCGTACTTCGCCTTGAGCGACTTGATCGCCGCGATCAGGTTGACGATGGCCGGGGTGGTCGGATTCTTGAAGTCGGTGTCGCCGGTGTTGAGCGAGAGCGACTGGTTCTCGAAGTCGATGTCGATGCCGTCCAGGCCCCACTGGTCGATGATCGAGCTCACCGAGGAGACAAAGGTGTCGCGTGCGGCGGTGGTGGTGAGTTGGACCTCGCCGTTGGCGCCGCCGATGGACAGCAGCACCTTCTTGCCCGCGGCCTGCTTCGCCTTGATCGCGGCCTTGAAGTCCGCGTCGGACTCCACCGACGGGCACTCGCTGACCGAGCAGCGGGTGAAGTGGATGGACCCCGAGGTGGGGGAGTCGGTCTCGCCGAAGGCGAGGTCGATGATGTTCCAGTCGGCGGGGACGTCCGCGAGCTTGGTGTAGCCGGAGCCGTTGGCGAACGACTCGTGCAGGTAGCCGACCAGCGCGTGGGTGGGCAGGCCCTGCGAGGGCGGGGAGGTCGGCGGCGTTGTCGGCGGGGTGG
>NZ_JACEGK010000061.1:0-21303 GCF_056859195.1 Streptomyces sp. NH27 | reverse complement strand
GGCACCTGGAGCATCGACGCCCACGGCAGCGCCCGCGCCAGTTCGCCAAGCACGCCGGGGAAGACCGTCAACGGCTGCAGCATCCCCGAGAAGAACAGCCCGGTCAGCATCATGGCCTGACTCACCCCGGAGCCGTCCAGCAGCCAGAACGCGCTCAGCCCGACCAGGAAGCGCAGCGCGAAACTGACCAGCCCGCCCAACCCCACCGACACCACGAACAGCAACCAGGTCCAGGGGTCGGAGGGCAGCGCCACGTCGAAGACCAGCGTGCCGCACAGGACCGGCAGCACCCCGCGCCCCAGCAGCTGGAACCCCATCCGCCCCAGGTCCTGCGCCAGCCACCAGCCCTGGAGGTCGGCCGGCCGGTACAGGTCCACCGCGATGTCCCCGGATCTGATCCGTTCCATCAGCTCGTCCTCGCACCCGCCGCCCATCAGCGCCATCGGCGTCAGCAGTGCCTGCCCCAGCCAGACGTACGTCAGCGCCTGCGCCTCGCTGTAGCCGCCCAGGTGCGGGCGCTGGTCCCACAGGGCGAGGTAGCTGTAGCTGATGATCAGCCCGAAGACGCAGTTGGTGAAGACACCCGCGGCGGTGGCGACGCGGTAGGTGGCGTAGCGGCGGAAGCCCCGCGTGACCACCGCCACGTAGAAGCCGCCCATCGACTGTGAACCCCCTCACGTGGCCTGACACACAAACCGCCGACCCTAGCGTTCGGCCGGCCAGCGCTGCCAACGGTTTTCCTGCGCCGAACGGGTGAGCGAGCTGCGCCGGACGGCCCGTCACAGCCCTGTCACGGATGTCCGATGCCGATCGGCACCGGGCGGATGATGCGACAGTGTTGGAGTCGGAGGACTACGTGGGTGTACGGGCGCGTACGTAACAGTTGGTCCATGATGTACCGCCGCAGGCCAACCCTGGCGGCGGCCGAGGAGTCCTTACAGACATGAGTGACGATCCGAACCCGAGTACGGACCGGAGCAGCGACGGCCGCGGAAACGGTTCGCCGTCGCAGCAGCAGGCACCGCAACAGCAGGAACTGCGGCAGGAGGGACGGGCCGCCCGTCAGACGTCGTCCGGCCGGCCACGCCGCACCGGCCTGCGCCGCCTGCTACCGACCTGGCGCATGTTCCTCGGCGGCAGCTTCGCGCTGCTGCTCCTCCTGATCGGCGCCTTCTTCGTCGGCTACGCCCTGGTGTCCATCCCCGACGCGAACGCCGCCGCCATAGCGCAGAACAACGTCTACCTCTACTCCGACGGCAAGACCGAGATCTCCCGCGACGGCGCCGTCAACCGGCAGAGCATCCCGCTCGACCAGGTCGCCACGACCGCCCGCTACGCCACCCTCGCCGCGGAGGACCGCAACTTCTACCACGAGTCCGCGGTCAGCCCGAAGTCCATGGTGCGCGCCGCCTGGAACACCGCCACCGGCAAGGGCAAGCAGTCCGGCTCCACGATCACCCAGCAGTACGTCAAGAACTACTACCTCACCCAGAGCCAGACCGCCACGCGCAAGGTGAAGGAGTTCTTCATCTCGATCAAGCTCGACCGCAACGAGACGAAGGACCAGATCCTGCAGGGCTACCTCAACACCAGCTACTACGGCCGCAACGCGTACGGCATCGAGGCCGCCTCCCAGGCGTACTTCAGCGAGAACGCCGCCGACCTCACCACCGCCCAGGGCGCCTACCTCGCCACGCTGCTCAACGCGCCCAGCGAGTACGACCTGTCCGCGCACCCCGAGAACGCCCCGGCCGCCAAGGCCCGCTGGAACTACGTGCTGGACGGCATGGTCAAGGAGCACTGGCTCACCCCGTCCCAGCGCGCCGCCATCACCTTCCCGACCATCGGCAAGCCCAAGCCGATCGCGAGCAAGGCCGGCCAGCGCGGCTACATCATCGAGGCGGTCAACCAGTACCTGACCGACCACCACATCGTGGACGCCGACGCGCTCAGCCGCGGCGGCTACCGCATCGTCACCACCATCCAGAAGCCCAAGGAGGACGCCCTCGTCAAGACGGCCCAGGACGACGTCTACGACAAGCTCGGCAACGCCAAGCAGGACAAGTACGTCCGGGCCGGCGGCGTCTCCATCGACCCGTCCACCGGGAACGTCGTCGCGCTGTACGGCGGCATCGACTACACCAAGCAGTACGTCAGCAGCGCCACCAACCGGACCTACCAGCCGGGCTCCACCTTCAAGCCGGTGATCTTCACCGCCGCGCTGCAGAACCAGTCCACCACCCAGGACGGCCGGACGATCACGCCGACCACCGTCTACAACGGCGACAGCGGCCGCCAGGTGCAGGGCCCGAACGGCCCGGTCGGCTACCACCCGAACAACGAGGACAACGTCGACTACGGCAACATCACCGTCACCCGGGCGATGGACCAGTCGGTCAACGCCGTCTTCGCGCAGATGGCACAGGACGTCGGCACCAAGAAGGTCATCGACACCGCACACGACCTGGGCATCCCCGACGCCGTGGACATCCCGCAGACCCCGGCCATGGCACTGGGCGCCTTCGGCAGCAGCCAGGCCAACCCCAACAGCGCCAGCCCGCTGGACATGGCGCAGGCGTACGCGACCCTCGCCAACCACGGCGTGCAGATCCCGTACTCGATCGTGGCGAAGGTCACCAAGGACGGCAACGCCCTGAACCTGCCGGACCGCAAGCCGGTGCAGTCCGTGCCGCGCAGCGCCGCCGACACCACCACCGCGATGCTCAAGAGCGTGGTCGAAACCCCCGGCGGCACCGCCGCGGCCGCCCAGAACTCCGGATGGCCGTCGGCCGCGAAAACCGGCACCGCGGAGAACGACAAGGCCGCCTGGTTCGCCGGGTACACGCCCAAACTCGCCACCGTCGTCGCGCTGTTCGGCATGAACCCGACCAACGGCGCCCAGGAGCAGCTGAACGGCTCCATGAACATGAGTCGGATCAACGGCGGCGGCCCGCCCGGCGCCGTCTGGGCCGACTACACCGCCGCGGCGCTCAAGAACCAGCCGGTCACCGACTTCCACCTCGACCTCCAGCAGGGCGCCCAGACGGTCCCGCCGCAAAACGACCAGCCCACCACGCCGGACAGCGGCGCCACCACACCGCACGCCACCGACACCACGCCGCCGAACACCCAGCAGCCGCCCACCAGTACCCCGCCGAGCACCGGTACGACCACCCCCGGCACCCCGAGCAGCCCGCCGGCCAGTACCGTGCCCACCGACCCGGTGCAGCCGCCCGGCGGCGGCGACCCGACCGACACGTCCGCCCCGCAGGACGGGAACCAGGGCTCCCAGGACGGGGCGAACGGCCGGACCAGCGCACAGAACAACGCCCCGGCCACAAGCGGCCGGGGCGGATAGGGCGGGCTGAACAGGGGACGGTCCCGTCGGGCGCGCCCGACGGGTTGAAGCCCGTGGAAGACCTACAAGGTCTACGAGGTCCTACAGGTACAGGCCGGTCGAGTCGTCGCCCTGGAGGCGTTCGGCGGCCACGGCATGCAGGTCGCGCTCGCGCATCAGGACGTACGCCACGCCCTGCACCTCCACCTCCGCCCGCTCCTCCGGGTCGAACAGCACCCGGTCGCCGACCTCGACGGTCCGCACGTGCTGGCCGATCGCGACGACCTCGGCCCAGGCCAGCCGCTTCCCGACGGCCGCGGTCGCCGGGATCAGGATGCCGCCGCCGCTGCGGCGCTCGCCCTCACCGCTGTCCTGCCGCACCAGTACGCGGTCGTGCAGCATGCGGATGGGCAGCTTGTCGTGTGCACTTTTCGAACTCACGCCGACGAACCTACCGGCGCCGGCGCCACACCGTGAGACCGACCACCGCGGCCGCGACCGCCGCGCCGGCCACCGCGACCGGTACGATCCGCTCCATCCGCGGCGCGCCGTCCTCGTCGACGAACTGCGCCCGCGCCCGGCTGACCGCGCGGTTGGCCGCGACATACGCCTGGCCGACCGTGTTGTCCAGCGCGGACACCGCCTTCGCCTTGGTGTCCCGAATGATCGTGACCGGGTGGACCCGGACCGCGATCTCGTCAAGCGTCACCGCGAGGTCCTGCCGCCTGCGGGCGATATCCGCCTCGATCTCAGCGGCCGTCCTGGCACCTTCCGACACCGCACTGCCTCCATCGCCTGATTAGGTAGCGTTCGGACAGTCTGTCAGTACGACGCGGCCCGCGCCTCGTCGGCACCCCCGTTTGCCCCAGGAGCCCTTCATGTCCGACCGTCTCTCCCCCGGCGACACCGCCCCCGCGTTCACCCTGCCGGACGCCGACGGCAACCAGGTCTCGCTCGCCGACCACCTCGGCCGCAGTGTGATCGTCTACTTCTACCCCGCCGCCCTGACCCCGGGCTGCACCAAGCAGGCGTGCGACTTCACCGACAACCTCTCGGTGCTCGCCGACGCCGGCTACGACGTCCTCGGCATCTCCCCCGACAAGCCGGAGAAGCTCGCGAAGTTCCGCGACAAGGAGTCCCTCAAGGTCACCCTCCTCGCCGACCCCGACCGCAGCGTCCTCACCGGGTACGGCGCCTTCGGCGAGAAGACGATGTACGGCAAGACCGTCACCGGCGTCATCCGCTCCACGATCGTGGTGGACCCGGCCGGCAAGGTCGCGCACGCCTTCTACAACGTGAAGGCCACCGGCCACGTGGCCAAGCTCCTGCGCGACCTGAAGATCTGACCCGCATTCGCTGACACGTAACCCCCACCGACCCGCTTCGTTGATCCGCACGAGAGTGCGAACACGTGCACGGTTGTGGAGGAGTAATGGCGGTCAGGTACACGCGCGAACTACTGGAGGAGGCGGCTCGCAAAGCGCACATCGACGACGCGGTCCGCCACTGCGGGGGCCGTCCGACGGCGGGCAGCCGACGCTATCTACGGCTGAAGATGGCGGAGGCAGGTATCGACATCGCCCACTTCGCCACACAGCGGACCAGGCACACCGAGGACAGGCTGCTCGCCGCGGTGGCAGCGTCGACAAGCGTCAAGGGCGTGGTGCGCCACCTCGGTATCAGCCAGGTCGGCGGCAACCAGACGCACATCAGCCGCCGGATCACCGCACTCGGCATTGACACCTCGCACTTCGCGCCGCCGGCCGAACGCGTTCCGGGTAGCCGGCGGGAGGGCCCGCTGCGGCTGGGCGACCCCGGCCGGGGCAGGGTTCCTGGCCGGCGGCTGCGCGGTGCGCTGGTGCGGTCGGGCATAGCGCAGACGTGCGTAATGTGCGGCATCGGCACGGAGCGGAACGGGAAGCCGCTCACCCTCGAAGTCGACCACATCAGCGGAGAGTGGTGGGACAACCGCCCGGAGAACCTGCGCTTCCTCTGCCCGAACTGCCATGCGGTCACCGACACGTACCGCGGCCGCCGCCGTGGCATCCGATGAGCGCGCCACGGTTCGACCGCGAGGTGCTGGTGCGGACGGCAGCGGACTGCACCAGCCTCGCGCAACTACAGGACCGTCTCGGCCTGCCCCCCGATCCCATCACTCGAAGCAGCCTGCGCCGGAGATTGACACGCTGCGGCATCGACACCGCCCACTTCACCGACATACGCGCCTACCGCCAAGGGTTGATCGGGCGCGAGGTGCTCGCGGTTGCCGTCACAGCGTCCACCAGCGTCAGCGGCGTACTCAGAGCGCTGGGCATACCGTGCAACACCACAGGACGCACACGCGTGAGGAGGAGTCTGGACGCGCACGGCATGGACACCTCGCACTTCACCGGACAGCGGCACTTCCTCGGCACCGTGTCACCGACCAGGAAGTCCGCCGAGCAGATACTCATCCGGCGTCATGCAGGCGCGGACCGCACACGGACAAAGATGCTCAGGCGCGCGCTGGACGACATCGGCGTGCCGCGGATCTGTGCCGAGTGCGGCACAGGTGAACTGTGGCAGGGTCGGCACCTGGTCCTGGAGATCGACCACATCAACGGCGACCGGCTGGACGACCGCCGTGAGAACCTGCGTCACCTGTGCCCTTCGTGCCACAGCCAGACCGCTACGTTCGGGCGCCGGTCCGGCCGTGCGTGGGACGCCCGCGACGAAGTAAAGTAACGCGGCGGGCCCGTACCCCAGCAGGCGAGAGGGCACCGGTTTAGATCCGGCGTGTCGTGGGTTCGAGTCCCACCGGGCCCACCGCTCGAGCGCGGCATCCGTTGACGGGTGCCGCGCTTTCGCCTGCTCAGCCCAGAAGTTCGGTGAGCATCGGGACGAGTGCGCGGAACGCCTTGCCGCGGTGGCTGATCGCGTTCTTCTCCGCCGCGGTCAGCTCGGCGCAGGTCCGGTCCTCGCCGTCGGGCTGGAGGATGGGGTCGTAGCCGAAGCCGCCGGCGCCCGCGGGGGTGTGGCGGAGGGTGCCGCGCAGCAGGCCCTCGGCGACGCGGCTGGTGCCGTCGGGCAGTGCGAGGGCGGCGGCGCAGGCGAAGTGGGCGACGCGGTGCGGGTGTTCGATGTCGCCGAGCTGGGCGAGCAGCAGGTCGAGGTTGGCGATGTCGTCGCCGTGCCGGCCCGCCCAGCGGGCGGAGAAGATCCCGGGCGACCCGCCGAGCACGTCCACGCACAGCCCCGAGTCGTCGGCGACCGCGGGCAGCCCGGTCGCCTCGGCGAGTGCGCGTGCCTTGAGCAGCGCGTTCTCGGCGAAGGTGACCCCGGTCTCCTTGACGTCGGGAATCTCCGGGTAGGCGTCGGCGCCGACGAGGTCACTGTCGAGGCCGGCCTCGGCGAGGATGGCCCTGAGTTCGGTGACCTTGTGGGCGTTGCGGGTGGCGAGCACGAGACGGGTGGTCATGGGCCGATTATCCCCGGGCGCAGACCGCGGTGAGGTGGCCGGCGGCGGTGGCGACGGGATGCAGGTCGGGGTGGTGGCCGTCGGCGGCGCTGGTGCGGGCACGGCGGATCGAGGCGGACAGGTCGGAGACGGCGTGGCTGACGTCGGGGTCGTGGCGGCGGTCGCCGATGTGGTCGAGGTCGGTCTGCACCTTGTCGAGGGCCTTGGCGGTGGCCTTGCGGCGGCCGGGGTCGGAGACCTGGCCGATGTTGGTGGCGGTGCTCTGCAGGTCCTGGACGTCGCCGGCGACGGTGGCGGCGGTCTTGACGCAGTCCAGCGCGCGGGTGACGCCGTGGCAGGCGCTGAGGGTCGCGGCGAGCAGCAGGGCGGCGACCGGCAGGACGGCGGCGCGGGTGCGTAAGAGGCGGCCGGTCCGCGCGCGGTGCGCGGCTCTTGCGAAGCGGGCGGCACGGGCGGCGCGTACGAGGCAGGTCGTGCGGATGAGGTGGGCGGTGCGTGGGACGGTGCGAACGGCGGTGCGGCGGCGGTTCATTGCGGTGGCCCCTCCCCGGCTCCGCGCACGGCCGCGTGCCGCGCGCATCTGTACACACGCGGCACGCGCACGGAGGGTTGCCCTCGGGCCCGGCGCGGAGGGGGTGCCCTCCGCGCCGGTGCAGGGCCGTCGGCAGGTGAGAGGGGCCGCTGGGCCGGAGCCGTCAGTCGGACACGGTGGCCAGGGCCGCCTGCTGGAGCTTGGTGAGATCGGCGCAGCCGCCGGTGGCGAGCGCGAGCAACGCGTCGAGTTCGGCCCGGTCGAAGGGCGCGCCCTCCGCGGTGCCCTGGACCTCGACGAAGCGGCCGTCCCCGGTGCAGACGACGTTCATGTCGGTCTCGGCCTTGACGTCCTCCTCGTAGGCGAGGTCCAGGACGGGGGCGCCGTCGACGATGCCGACGCTGACGGCGGCGACGGTGCCGGTGATCGGCTTGGCCTTGAGCCGTACCAGGTGGTTGGCCTGCATCCAGGCGACCGCGTCGACCAGCGCGACGTACGCGCCGGTGATCGCGGCGGTGCGGGTGCCGCCGTCGGCCTGCAGGACGTCGCAGTCGAGGACGATGGTGTTCTCGCCGAGTGCCTTGTAGTCGATGACCGCGCGCAGCGAGCGGCCGATCAGCCGGGAGATCTCGTGGGTGCGGCCGCCGATCTTGCCGCGGACCGACTCGCGGTCGCCGCGGGTGTTGGTGGCGCGCGGCAGCATGCTGTACTCGGCGGTGACCCATCCCTCGCCGCTGCCCTTGCGCCAGCGCGGTACGCCCTGGCTGGCGCTGGCGGTGCAGAGCACTCGGGTGTCGCCGAAGGCGACCAGGACGGACCCTTCGGCATGTTTGCTCCAACCCCGCTCGATCGTGACGGGGCGGAGCTGGTCGGGGGTGCGGCCGTCGAATCGTGACATGCGGTTGAGCCTATCCGGGTGAGCGGCTGCCCTGTCCCCGGCGCCCACGTGATGGCCTCGATCTCCTACATCATGTCTTCGATCTCCGCGGCGATCGGGTCCGCGTCGGTGCCGACGACGACCTGGATCGCGTTGCCCATCTTGACCACGCCGTGGGCGCCGGCGGCCTTCAGCGCGGCCTCGTCGACGCGAACGGGGTCGACCACTTCGGTGCGCAGGCGGGTGATGCAGCCCTCGACCTCTTCGATGTTCTCGATTCCGCCGAGTCCGGCGACGATCTTCTCTGCCTTGGTGGCCATCTGCTTCTCCTGTTGTCCTGGCCCGCCGGTTGCTTCCCGTGCCCATCGGGACCCGCCGGCGGGTCGGTATGTTTCCGATATGTCACGTTAACTCACGGTTGGCCCAATTTCACGGGCGGTGAACGTCCACCCGGGGCGACCATGGCGGCTGATCCCGGTCGGCATGCACCAGTTCGTGAACACCGTCGCCTGGTTCCGGCTCGGCGACTTCACCAAGCCCGACGGCACCGTCGCGCACGGCGACATCACTTCCGGTTCGCGATCGTGAGGTTCGACCTCAAGACACTGGGCCGGGAACCGACCGAGGAAGTCGAGGACCTGACGAAATAGCCGCTGACGAAATAACCGTCGCCCCGTCAGATCTCGTAGGTCGCGCCCGCCTTCGCCAGTTCCACCGGACCGGCGAAGGCGGCCTGCGCGTCCCGGAGGTTCACCGACGGGTTGGTCCACGGCGGGATGTGAGTGAGCACCAGCCGGTCCACGCCCGCGCCCTCGGCGACCTGCCCCGCCTCGCGCCCGTTGAGGTGCAGGTCGGGGATGTCCTCCTTGCCGTGGGTGAAGGACGCCTCGCACAGGAACAGGTCCGCGCCCTCGGCCAGGTCGCGCAGCGCCTCGCACGGTCCGGTGTCGCCGGAGTACGCCAACACCCGGCCGTCGGCCTCGATCCGGAAGCCGTACGCCTCCACCGGGTGGCTGACCGCGGCCGTGGTGACCTCGAACGGGCCGAGCCGGAACGAGCCCGGCCGCAGCGTGCGGAAGTCGAAGACCTCGCTCATGCACTTCTCGTCCGGCACGTCACCGTAGGCGATGCTCAGCCGGCGCTCGGTGCCCGCCGGGCCGTAGACCGGGATCGCCGAGACCGGGCCGCCCTCGTGCCGGTAGTAGCGGGCCACGAAGTAGCCGCACATGTCGATGCAGTGGTCCGCGTGCAGATGGCTCAGCAGCACCGCGTCCAGGTCGTACAGGCCGCAGTGGCGCTGGAGTTCGCCCAGCGCCCCGTTGCCCATATCGATCAGCAGCCGGAAGCCGTCGGCTTCGAGCAGGTAGCTCGAGCAGGCCGAGTCCGCGGACGGGAACGAGCCCGAGCAGCCGACGACGGTGAGGTTCATCGCGGGGTACACCTCCGAGGGCGCGGCGCATCGCCCCGATCCGGCTCCTAGGGTGGCGGACTCCCGCCACGTCTAGGAAGGGTAAAGCGGGCCGCTGCGCACCGCGCTCATACCGGCACCGGTTGTGGGCGGAATCACCAGTCCGGGTCACCCCGAACCCGGCTGCGAACGCGACCCGCCCCCGCGTACCCCTCCGGGAGCAAATCACCGTGCTAGGGCCCCCGGCCCCGCACCCCGGCTCCGTCTGCCGGGCCGGGGCGCCCTGCCGTGCCCGGCCGGCCGGGGCCTCGCCGTCCGGCCACGGCACTAGGCCCAGAGTTGGCCGTGCAGCGCGGCGACGGCCTCCTCCGTGGAGGCGGCGGTGTAGATGCCGGTGGACAGGTACTTCCAGCCGCCGTCGGCGACCACGAAGACGATGTCGGCCCGCTCGCCGGCCTGCTCGGCCTTGCGCGCCACGCCGAGCGCCGCGTGCAGCGCCGCGCCGGTGGAGACGCCGGCGAAGATGCCCTCCGCGGACAGGAGTTCACGGGTACGGCGCACCGCGTCCTGCGAGCCGACCGAGAAGCGGGTGGAGAGCACCGACTCGTCGTACAGCTCCGGCACGAAGCCCTCGTCGAGGTTGCGCAGGCCGTAGACCACGTCGTCGTAGCGGGGCTCGGCGGCCACGATGGTGACGCCGGGCACCTTCTCCCGTAGGTAGCGGCCCACGCCCATCAGGGTGCCGGTGGTGCCCAGGCCCGCCACGAAGTGGGTGATGGTGGGCAGGTCGGCCAGGATCTCCGGGCCGGTGGTGGCGTAGTGGGCGCCGGGGTTCGCCGGGTTCCCGTACTGGTAGAGCATCACCCAGTCGGGGTGCTCGGCGGCCAGTTCCTTCGCGACCCGCACCGCGGTGTTGGAGCCGCCGGCCGCGGGCGAGGGGATGATCTCCGCGCCCCACATGGCGAGCAGTTCGCGCCGCTCGGAGGAGGTGTTCTCCGGCATCACGCAGACGATCCGGTAGCCCTTGAGGCGGGCCGCCATCGCCAGCGAGATGCCGGTGTTGCCGGAGGTCGGCTCCAGGATGGTGCAGCCGGGGGTGAGCACGCCGTCCGCCTCGGCCTGCTCGATCATGTGCAGCGCCGGCCGGTCCTTGACCGAGCCGGTCGGGTTGCGGTCCTCCAGCTTCGCCCAGATGCTCACCTGCTCCGACGGCGACAGCCGGGGCAGGCGCACCAGCGGGGTGTTGCCGACCGCGGCCAGCGGGCTGTCGTACCGCATCAGCGTCGGCCGGCCGGCGCGGCCGCGGTGTGCGCGGCCGTGTCGGTGGCGCCCGAACCGCCGGCGACGGCGGGCAGGATCGTGACGCTGTCGCCGTCGGCGACCTTGGTGGCGATGCCGTCCAGGAAGCGGACGTCCTCGTCGTTCAGATACACGTTCACGAAGCGGCGCAGCTCGCCGCCGTCCACGACGCGGTCGCGCAGACCCGCGTGGCGGGAGTCGAGGTCGGTGAACAGCTCGTCGAGCGTGGTCCCGGCACCCGCCACGGCCTTCTGGCCGTCGGTGTACGTGCGGAGGATGGTCGGGATGCGAACCTCGATGGCCATGGCTGCGCTCCTGTGAGTGCGGACGAAGCTGGGTGGGTGGCGCCGGTCTGGAGCCGGGGTGGTTCCGTGCGGGCCGTGCGGGTGCGGTGCCGGTACGACGGCGTGCCGCCCGGGCGGCGGGCGCTCAGGCGCGCGGACACGCCGCGCTGGTGCGGCGGCACAGATCGACGTGCAGCCGCGCCACGAGCAGCGCGCCGGGCGCCTTGTCGCTCATGAGTCGCTCACATCGAGGAGAACCATGGGGTCATCGTATCGATTCCCCTCCCCGGTCCGGCCGGTCCGTCCCAGCATCCGGAAGCTCATGGTGTGGAAGGCACTACTTCGACCGGTTCTTCGGTGATCTGGCCGTCCACGATGCGGAACGAGCGGAACTGGAACTCCTCCGCGGTGGAGACCAGCACGTAGTGCGCGCCGGGCTCGTTGGCGTAGGAGATGTCGGTACGGGAGGGGTACGCCTCGGTGGCGGTGTGCGAGTGGTAGACGATCACCGGCTCCTCACCGCGGTCGTCCAGGTCGCGGTAGAGCTTGAGCAGGTCGGTGGAGTCGAACTCGTAGAACGTCGGCGAGCGGGCCGCGTTCAGCATCGGCACGAACCGCTCGGGGCGGCCGCTGCCCTCCGGCCCCGCCACGATCCCGCACGCCTCGTCGGGGTGGTCGGCGCGGGCGTGGGCCACGATCGCGTCGTACAGGTCCTGGGTGATGGTGAGCATGCGGGAAAAGTAACAGGGGCCGGGCGTGCGGCTACACCGCCGGGGTGCCCGGAAGCCCGCCGGCCCCGCCCGCCGCCTCGTCCGCCGCCGGGGCGCCGTCGGGCGCGGGGGCCGGGGCGCCGGGCGGCAGGTGCGGGCGGCGGGCGAACGCCGCCGGGTCGCGCCGTTTGAGCACCCGGTAGCCGGCGCCGAGCAGCGCCGCCCACAGCGGCACCCCGTACAGCGACACCCGGGCGTCGGAGTCGAGGCCGATCAGCACCAGGACCAGGGCGAGGAAGGCCAGCGCGCACCAGCTGGCGGCCGCTCCCCCGGGCGCGGTGAACCACGCGGGGGCGGCCTGCCCGGCGCGTACGGCGGCGCGGTAGCGGATGTGCGCGGCCAGGATCACCGCCCAGGTCCACACCGCGGCCACCGTGGCGAACGCGGTGATGTAGGTGAACGCCCCTTTGGGGTCCACGTAGTCGACCCACACCCCGATGCCCATCGCGGCCACCGAGGCGAGCGTGCCGAGCGCCGGGGTGCGGCGGGTGGTGAGCCGGTCGAAGGCGCGCGGGCCCTGCCCGTTGGCGGCGAGGTCGCGCAGCATGCGGCCGGTGGAGTACATGCCGGAGTTGCAGGACGACAGCGCGGCGGTGAGCACCACGAAGTTGACCACGCCGGCGCCGAACGGGATGCCGATCTTCGCGAAGGCGGCCACGAAGGGGCTGACCCCCGGCTGGAACTCCGTCCACGGCACCACGCACAGGATCACCGTGAGCGCGCCGACGTAGAACAGCACGATCCGCCACGGCAGCGTGTTGATCGCCTTGGGCAGGGTCCGGCGCGGGTCGCGGGCCTCGCCCGCGGTGACGCCGACGAGTTCGACCGCGAGGTAGGCGAACATCACCATCTGCAAGGTCAGCAGCGAGTGGCCGACCCCGTTGGGGAAGAAGCCGCCGTCCCGCCACAGGTGACCGACCGACGCGGTGTGGCCGGCCGCGGACACCCCGAGGGTGAGCACGCCGACGCCGATCAGGATCATCCCGAGGATCGCGGTGACCTTGACCGTCGACAGCCAGAACTCGATCTCGCCGAAGAGCCGCACCGACACCAGGTTGGCGGTGGCCAGCAGCAGCAGGAACAGCAGCGCGGCCGTCCACTGCGGCACCCTGGGCCACCAGTAGTTGACGTAGGTGGCCGCGGCGGTGACCTCGGCCATGCCGGTGACCACCCACATCAGCCAGTACGTCCAGCCGGTGACGTAGCCGGTGAACGGGCCGAGGAACTCCCGGGCGTAGTCGGCGAAGGAGCCGGAGACCGGGCGGTAGGTGAGCAGTTCGCCGAGCGCGCGCATGATGCAGAACACGACGGCGCCGGCGACGGCGTACATCAGCAGCAGGCTGGGGCCGGCCCGGTGGATCGCGCTGCCGGCGCCGAGGAACAGGCCGGTGCCGATGGCGCCGCCGATCGCGATCATCTGGATCTGCCGGCTGCCCAGCCCGCGGGTGTAGCCCTCCTCGCCGGTCGCCGGGCCGCCGACCGGCCCGCCCTCCGGGCCGTCCGACGTGGGCCGCACGCGCGTTTCGTCCACCATGCGGGGATACGTACCCCGCGGCGGCGGCCGCGCGGCGGCCCGGACGGCAGCCGGTCCGCACGTCACCGGAAAGGGCGAAGGGTCAGCGCATCAGCGTCTCGACCAGGCTCTCCTGGAGGCCGCCGAGCCACAGGTACGCCATGACCAGCGGCTTGCGGGGGTCGCCTTCCGGCAGGTGGTACAGCTCGTCGGCCTCGTCCTCGGTGACGCCGAGCCGGGTCCCCATGGTCAGCCGCAGGTCGTTGAGGGTCCCGAGCCACTGCCGGGCCTCGTCCTCGGTCAGCTTGAGCGCCGGGCCGCCGGAGTCGAGCACCCGGATCATCGCCAGCGCGTCCTCGCGCTTGCGGGCCCGCAGGTCGTTCTCGGTGAAGCGGCGGAACTCCGAGGCGTCCTCGGTCTCCTCGTACGCGTCCGGGAAGAGCCGGGCCAGCGCCGGGTCGTCCGGCGGCTTGGTGGGGCCCTCGGCGAAGAGCTGCGCGAGCGGGTCGTCGTCGGCGTCGGCCGGCTGGTCGCCCGGTCCGACCAGTTCCAGCAACTGGACGGCGAGGCTGCGCAGGATCGAGATCTCCACCTCGTCCAGCGCGATGGCGGCGCCGCCGCCGCGGACCGGCTCGAAGTAGCCGGCGCGGGCTCGTCGGCGAGCCATCAGCGGTCCTGCGACAGCGTCGCCCACAGACCGTAGCCGTGCATCGCCTGCACGTCCCGCTCCATCTCCTCGCGGCTGCCGCTGGAGACCACGGCCCGACCCTTGTAGTGGACGTCCTTCATCAGTTTGGTGGCCTTGCCCTTCGAGTACCCGAAGTACGCCTGGAAGACATACGTCACGTAGCTCATGAGGTTGACGGGGTCGTTGTGCACGAGGGTCACCCAGGGAACGTCCGGTTCGGGGACCACCGAAGGGGCCTCGCTGGACTCGGTACGTTCGATCTCGGCAGGAGCCACGCTGCACCGGGTGGTTCCCCCGGCCGAACGGTGGGGGAAGGCCCTTGCGGGGATGGGGGTGGCAGACGGATGGGCACTCACAGGTTCCATGCTGCCGCTCCGTGGGGTCGTCGCACAAATGGGCGTGTGAGGGGGCACACACCCATCGAGATCTCGTCAGTTTGACGAGATGCGGGGTAGCATCGTCGTCATGAGCACAGCAGACCTGGCCCTGCCGGTGGACGTGCCGTCCACCGCGCTGTTCACCGACCGGTACGAGTTCACCATGTTGCAGGCGGCCCTCAGCAGCGGCGCAGCGCACCGCCGGTCGGTCTTCGAGGTGTTCACCCGGCGGCTGCCGGAGGGGCGGCGGTACGGCGTCGTGGCCGGCACCGGCCGCGTGCTGGACGCGGTGGAGAACTTCCGCTTCGACGCGCCCGTGCTGGAGTTCCTCGAACGCGAACGGGTGGTGGACGCGGCGACCCTGAAGTGGCTGGCCGACTACCGCTTCACCGGCGACATCTGGGGCTACCCCGAGGGCGAGGTGTACTTCCCCGGCTCGCCGATCCTGCGGGTGGAGGGCAGCTTCGCCGAGGCGGTGCTGCTGGAGACGGTGATCCTGTCGATCCTCAACCACGACTCGGCGATCGCCGCGGCCGCCTCCCGGATGGCGGTGGCGGCCGGCGGGCGGCCGCTGATGGAGATGGGCGCCCGGCGCACCCACGAGCTGGCCGCGGTGGCCGCCTCGCGGGCCGCCTACGTCGGCGGGTTCCGCTCCTCCTCCAACCTCGCCGCGGGCTTCCGCTACGGGCTGCCCACCATCGGCACCAGCGCGCACGCCTTCACGCTGCTGCACGACACCGAGCGGGACGCCTTCACCGCGCAGGTCGAGTCGCTCGGCCGCTCCACCACGCTGCTGGTCGACACGTACGACCTCACCGAGGCGGTGCGCACCGCCGTGGAGGTGGCCGGGCCCGAGCTCGGCGCGGTGCGGATCGACTCCGGGGACCTGCTGCTGCTCGCCCACCGGGTGCGGCAGCAACTGGACGACCTCGGGGCGAAGGACACCCGGATCGTGGTCACCTCCGACCTGGACGAGTACGCCATCGCGTCGCTGGCCGCGGCTCCCGTCGACGCGTACGGGGTCGGCACGTCGCTGGTGACCGGCAGCGGGCAGCCCACCTGCTCCATGGTCTACAAGCTGGTCGCCCGCGCGTCCGTGCCGGATCGGGCCGACGCGCCGCTCACGCCGGTCGCCAAGAAGGCGCTCGGCGGGAAGACGAGCGTGGGCGGCCGGAAGTGGGCCGCCCGGCGGCTGGACGCCGACGGTGTCGCCGAGGCGGAGGTGCTCGGGAGCGGGCAGGTTCCCGCGGAGCTGGTGGACCGGCAGTTGCTGGTGCCGCTGGTGCGCGCGGGCGAGGTGGTGGGGCGCGAGCCGCTCGACGCGGCGCGCACCCGTCACGTTGCCGCGCGTGCGGGGCTCCCGCTTTCCGCCACGCAGTTGTCGCGGGGGGAGCCGGCGCTTCCCACGGAGATCGTCTGACCCCGGGCCACGACGGCGCAGCCGGGGGCCCGCGGTCCCAGCCCCCGCGGCGAGTGCCCGGGCCACCGGCCGGTGACCGGTCGCTCGCGCGGTTCTCCCCCTGGCTTCGCCGGGAGGGCCCCCACGCACCCCTGGTTGGTGCGGGGCTTCCGCAATAGGCTCGGTGGTCCGGAGACCGGAGAAACTCGGAGAGACCATGCACCGCGCACTGATCGTCGTCGACGTGCAGAACGACTTCTGCGAGGGCGGAAGCCTCGCGGTGCGGGGAGGGGCGGACGTGGCCGCGGCGGTCACGGACCTGATCGGGCAGTCCGCGGGAACGTATCGGCACATCGTGGCGACAAGGGACCACCATGTGGACCCGGGCTCCCACTTCTCGGACCACCCGGACTTCGTGACGTCGTGGCCGCCGCACTGCGTCGCGGGCACGGAGGGTGTCGGGTTCCACCCGAACTTCGCCCCGGCGGTGGCGTCGGGCGCGGTGGACGCGGTGTTCGACAAGGGCGCCTACGCGGCGGCGTACAGCGGCTTCGAGGGCGAGAACGAGAACGGCGCCGGGCTGGCCGGGTGGCTGCGCGAGCGGAATGTCACCGAGGTGGACGTGGTGGGGATCGCCACGGACCACTGCGTGCGCGCCACCGCGCTGGACTCCGCGCGCGAGGGCTTCGCGACCCGGGTGCTGCTGGACCTGACCGCGGGGGTGGCCGAGGACACCACGCGGCAGGCGCTCGTCCAGCTGCGGCAGGCCGGCGTGGAGGTGCACGAGCACCCGGCGGCTACGGGCGGGGTGTGACCCGGTTCAGCGTGGAGATGGGGTGCCAGGGGTCGGGGCCCCGGGCCCGGTAGTCCCGCCAGACCAGGCCGTCCGGGTGGTGGAGCACCGCGGAGACCTCGTCGGGGGTGGGCGGCTCGGCGTTGCCGGACAGGCGGGCGCCGCGGAAGCCGAGGTTGCTGAGCCGGGTCAGGGCGCGCTGGCGGTTCAGCGCGTGGACGACCACCCGCACGGTCAGCTCGGGACACGCCGGGTGCGGCAGGCCGAGCGCCACCACGACCGTGCCGCCCGGGAGCTTGATGAAACCTCCGACCGCCATGTCCACATCTTGTGCGCATCGGCCGCCGCCCACCAGGGGACGGCAGCCGAACGTCGCATCAGTGCAGGTCAGACCGGTGAATGTGACGCATGTTACCGGTGTGACGGACCGACCTGGACCGTCATGGTGCTCCCGTCGAGCGCCTGGCTGAGGATGGTCAGCCGGGTGTTGGTGTCGGGGACGTCGACGCTGCCGTACGGGTTGTTCGCGTACCAGTACGTTCCGTAGTGGTCGTCGAAGGCCGGGCTGCCGAGCTTCGCCGGGATGCGCCCCGCAACACCGTCGTTGTGCAGGGTGAACCCGGCGGACGGATACCAGCTGAACGCCGAGTCGTACGCCTGGACCCGGTTGCGGATGACCGTGCCGTCGGTGAACGTCTCCGGCTTGGCGTGCGCGTCGACCGGCAGGATCTCACCGCTGCCGGGGTGGGCGCCGACGTTGTTGTCGGGCTGCGAGGTGTCCCACAGCCACACCAGCAGGCCGGCCTGGTACGGGAAGTGCTCGACCCAGTCGGGCCGGGTGCCGGCCCAGCCGAAGTTGTACGGGCCGGTCTTCAGCGTGCTGTCGTACGAGGTGTACTGCCGGTTCTCGGCGACGTAGTACTCCGGGTAGTCCTTGCTGAAGGACGCGCCGATCCGGGAGAAGCCGTCGGCGGTCCAGCCGTTGTCGTCGGTCTCGGCGCCGTCGGTGAGCAGCGTCCTGCCGTCGGCGGTGACGGTGATCGCGTCGGCCGCGAAGCCCTGCTGGGCGACGCCGCCGTCGGTGGCGTAGCGGAAGCGCAGCTGGATCTGCCGGCCCGCGTAGGCGTCGAGCGGGAAGGACAGGTCCTCGTACGCGCCGGAGGTGCCGGTCAGGGCCGGCCGGTCGCTGCCGTCACGCGGGAGGGCCTTGCCGTTCGCGGTGCCGTCGAGCCCGGTCCAGCTCGCGCCGCCGTCGGTGGAGACCTCGGTGTAGAGGAAGTCGTAGTTCTGCTCGATGTCCCACCAGCCCTTGAGGCCGAGCGAGGCGGAGGTGGCACCGGTGAGGTCGACCGTGCGGGTCAGGGAGTTGGAGAGGTCGTCGCCCATGCCGCTCCACCACTGCTTGTCGCCTTCCGCGGGCGTGGTGACGGTGGTGGTGACGGGCTTTTCGGGGAGCCGGACCACCAGCGCCTGCTTGTCCTTGGTGTTGTACTCGGCGACGCCCAGTTTGGTGGTGGAGCGGGTCGCGGCCTTGGCGGTGCCGTAGTTCAGCCAGCCGAGCTGGAGCTTGTCCCAGGCGCTCATGTCGTCGGGCAGGTCGCCGATCGCGTCCTTCCCGGTGCCCATCCAGGAACCGGAGGACATCAGCGTCCAGAACGCGGTGTTGTTCTCGCCGACGTACGAGGTGTCGTACTCGTCGGGCAGGCCGAGGTCGTGGCCGTACTCGTGGGCGAAGACGCCCAGACCGCCGTTCTCCGGCTGGAGGGTGTAGTCGCCGACCCAGATGCCGGTGTCGCCGATCTCGGTGCCGCCGGCCTTGTCCCCCGCCGGCCCGGTCTTCCCGGCGTCGGTGCCGTAGGCGTACCAGCGGTGCGCCCACAGTGCGTCGGTGCCCTGCGCGCCGCCGCCGGCCGACTGGTCCTCACCGGAGTGCACGATCTGGAAGTGGTCGATGTAGCCGTCCGGCTCGTTGAAGTCCCCGTCGCCGTCGTAGTCGTAGCGGTCCCACTGGTCGTACTCCGCCAGGTCGGCCTTGATCTGCGCGTCGGTACGGCCCTGCGCCTGCTGGTCGGCGACGTAGGCGGTGGTGGCGTCGCGGATCAGGTCCCAGGCGTTGGAGCAGATGGTGGAGCCGCACCAGTCGGAGCCGTAACGGGCCTCGTTGTAGGGGACCTTGACCCAGTCCGTGACCTCGCCGTCGACCGAGTAGCGGCCGGAGGACTGCTTCTCGTAGTACTTCGCCAGCGACTCCTTGTCCTTGGCGTGCGAGAAGTACAGGTCCTGGAAGTGCTGTTGGTTGTAATCCGCCTGCCAGGCGGTGCTGTTGTCCTGCGAACGGTCCGGCTGGGCAATGGAGTTGTGCGCCGGGCCGGGGTCGCCGCCGTACTTGGTGGTGGGCGGCTCGGGTCCGTCCGGGCCGTCCGGGTCGTAGGTGGTGGTGTCGTCCACCTGGTCGCCGAAGTCCACCAGGATCGTGAAGATCTTGTCGGTCTTCTCCCGGCCCAGCTCGACGTACTTGCTCTGCTTGCCCTTGCCGTGGCCGAGTTGGACCACCTGGGAGCCGTCGCGCTGCTGGACGGTGGCGTCGCCGGAGACGACCTGCTGGAGTGCGGCGGAGTGCTCGGCCGCCTGCTGCTTGCTGAACGGGCCCGGCAGATCGTGCGGTTCGCTCTGCGCGGGGTCGTGGCCGGCCGCCGGGGTCGCGGGGCTGCTGCTGTGGCCCGGGGTCGCCGCGGCCGCCCCGGTGGCGATCGCGGGGACACCGAGCACGGCTATCGCGACTGCCAGGGCGGCACTTTGACCGATCCAGTGCTGTCTTTTCAAGATCCTTGACCTCCCCTTGGGAAAGGCCATTGCATCGGAGCGACGGAGGAAAAGACAGATCTTGACTTGAGCATGACGGGCGGTTAAGTTGGCCGACCCTCGGCGCCCGGCATCCGCCGATTGGACGTCCGTCGCACCAACAGCCCCCCGCTGCACATGCGTTGAGGTATCGGTCACACGTGCGACCCCGTGCGCCCCCTTGTGCTCCGCACCGTGGGTAAGGCAACGCTTACCCGGGGGCGGGCCTGGGCATTCCGAACCGTAGAGTCACCCCCCGTCAGCATGCCCCCGCATCGACGTACTCCGAGGACGGTTCCCCTCATGCCACGTCCTACGAACGCGCAAGTCGCCTACGGTTCCGCGACCGTCGTCCTGTTCACCCTCGTGATCCTGCTGCTGACGGACGTGCGTTCCGCCGGCGCGGTGATCGCCGTCGCCGCGCTCGGGCTGCTGCTCGGCCTGTTCGTCGCGGCCGCGCTGAGTCCGGGCGGGCGCAGGTCCGCCGCCATGGCCGCGCCCACGGTGCCGGCGGCGGTGCCGCGGGCCCGGGTGGGCGGTTCGGTGCCGAGCACCGAGGCGCGGGTGGGCGAGCACTCGCTGCGCTAGGGACTCCCACGTCCCGGGGGCAGGCGCGCCCGGGACGCGCGTCAGACGGCGGCCACGACCACGGTCTTGGCCGCCTTGTCGTGCACGCACTGCTGGAACGGCCGGTCCCAGGTGCACCACAGCGAGTTGATCAGCCAGAAGGCCGGGCCGATCAGGATCGCGCTCAGCACGGCGGGCAGTACGTACACCGCGGCGCGCAGCCAGCCGGCCGCGCCGGGCACTCCCCCGTCGCTCAGCCGGGCCGCGCGGATGCGCAGCGCCATCTTGCCGACGGTCTGGCCGCGGGCGGCGGTCATCGCGCCCTCGATCACGAAGTACAGCAGGTAGCCGACGATCGCGACCAGCGCGCGTTTGCCGAGTGCCTCGTCGCTGCCGTGCCGGATGTCGTCGCCCATCGCGGCCAACGAGACCAGGACCACCACCGCGAGGAGAATTACGGTGTCTATCAGCCGTGCGAGGAACCGCTGGCCCAAGGTGGCCAGCGGCGCCATACCCTCGGGGTGCTCTGCCGTCATGACCTGAGTAAACCAGCCGTTCGGGTGACGCACACCCCCCGGGTTGCCGGGTTCCGCAGGTCGCGGGACATCGCGGTCGGTGGTGGGTCGCCCGCGGCGTTCCGGGAGGGTCAGGGCTCCGTCTGGACGACCACGGTTCTGGCGGCCTTGTCATGGATGCCCTGCCTGTACGGCCGGTCGACGAGAATCGTTGCCCCGATGACGAGGAACCACACGCAGGAACAGCAGAACGCGGGCACCCAGAGGACGGCCGCGCGGATCGCGGCGGCGTTGGACGTGGGCACGCTGCCGTTCTCGAGCATCGCGGCCCGCAGCCGCATCACCTTCTTGCCGACGGTCTGCCCGGTCGCGCGGGTCATGAGGAACTCGTAGACGAACCCGATCCCGGCGGTGAAGATCCCGCCGACCGCGGAACGGCCCGTGCTGAAGTGGTTGTCCTGAACGCCGACCGCCGCCCAGTCCAGCAGAAACGCGGGGATCAGCACGATGATGATGTCGATGATCCGCGCCAGCAGCCGCTTGCCGGCCTCGGCGAGCGGCGGCATCCCGGCCAGCGGGTCGGGGCCGCCCGGGCCACCCGCGTAAGGGTTGCGGCCGTACGGATTCTGCTCGTACGGGTTCTGGC
>NZ_JACEGK010000060.1:0-21612 GCF_056859195.1 Streptomyces sp. NH27 | reverse complement strand
CGACGGCATCCGCGAAGGTCTCACGTCTCGTGGGCGCGGAGATGTGTATATGAGCCAGGCAGAGCCCCGGCAGGACCCGGCGGATCGAAACGGACATCTCGGCCAGCGTTCGGGCGAGAAGGGTGCGGGGACCGGCGGTTGGTTGGTCATATGGAATCGAGCGGCGCCGGCGGGCAGCCGGTCGGTCGGCGGGCCCACCGGTCCCCACCGATCCTGATCGCCCTCGCGCTGGCGGGGCTGGCGCTCCTGCTCGGTATCGACCTCGCCGGTGGCCGGGCGATCCGTATCGGCGGCCTGATGGTCGCCGTGCCGGCGCTCTCCGCGGTGTTCCTCGGCCCGATCCCGGTGCTGGTGATCGTGGTCTTCACCCTCGGCGCGGTCACCTGGGCCGCCGACGACAACGGGGCCCTGGACGCCACCAATTTCCCCGTGGTGATGGGGACCGCCGTCCTGGTCGGCGTCGCCTCCGTGCTGGCCGCCCGGACCCGCCAGCGCCGCGAGCGCCAGCTCGCCCAGGTCAGAAAGGTCGCCGAGGTCACCCAGCGGGCACTGCTGCGCCCGCTGCCGGACCGGCTCGGCCCGGTGACGATCTCCTCGATGTACCTCGCCGCCGACGAGGAGGCGGCGATCGGCGGCGACCTGTACGCCGCCGGGGTCAGCGACCGCGGCGGCACCCGTGTGCTCGGCGGCGACGTGCAGGGCAAGGGTCTGGCCGCCGTCGAGGTCGCGAGCCTGCTGCTGAGCGCGTTCCGCCGGGCGGTACGCGCCCGCGTCCCGCTCGCGGCGCTGCCCGGCTACCTCGACCGGGGGCTGCGCGCCGACCTGGTCGACCTGGAGGAGGACGGCGGCCCGAGCGCGCCGGCGCGCACCTTGCCGGAAGAGTCCGGCGCGTCCGACTTCCTGGAGCGGTTCGTCACCGCCGTCGTCGTCGACATCGCCGCCGACGGCGGAGGTGTGCGCATCGCGAACTGCGGGCACCCGCCGCCGCTGCTGATCCGCGGCGACACCGTGCACCAGCTCTTCCCCGAGGTGCCCGACCTGCCGCTCGGCCTGGGCGACCTCACCCGGCCCGACCAGCACATCGACACCCACGACCTGGTGCTCGGCGACATCCTGCTGCTCTACACCGACGGCGTCATCGAGGCCCGCGACGCCGAGGGCGCTTTCTACCCGCTCGCGGACCGCCTCACCGGCTGGACCCGCGACACCCCCGCCGCGCTGCTGGACGACATCCGCGCCGACCTGCTGCGGTACTCCGCGGCCGGGCTCGGCGACGACATCGCGATGGTCGCGCTCCAGCGGGTAGCGTAGACCCGCACCGAAGTCCGCTGCGAGGTACGCCCCGAGCCGGGCGGCGGCAACAGCCCGCCGCGGCCCACCCGTTGGCCGCCCCCGGGCGCTAACCGGCGGAGGGTTGTCCCGCTTCGCCGTACGGCCCGGGTTCGTACGGTCCCGCGCCGCTGCGCTGTTCGGGCTCCGGGGCCGGCCGCTGTTCGGGGTCGGGCTCCGGGGGCGGCGGGAGCAGTTCGCGCACCAGGAGCGTCCCGCCAGCCACCGCTCCGGGCATCAGGACCACCGCGACGAAGGGCACCAGGAAGGCCGCCACCAGCGGCACCCCGAAGCCCAGGGCCAGCGGCAGACGGCGGCGCAGCAGCCGCATCCGCCCGGTCAGCGGGACATCGCGCCGCTCGAACGCGAACGTGCACAGCTCCAGGGCGAAGAAGAACCCGGAGACGCAGAAGCCGATCGCGGGCACCACCGTCTGGCCGGCCACCGGGATGAACCCGGTGGCGAACAGCACGATCCCGAAGGCCGCCACCCACAGCAGCAGCCGGACGCCGTCGCGCACGGCGATCCACAACTCCCGCCACAGCGGCCGCTCGGGCGCCTCGGGTCCGCCGCCCTCGCTGCGCTCCACGCGCGCGGACAGCGCCTCGTAGAAGGGGTCGCCGACCAGCAGCGTCACCGCGGTGAAGGAGATCACCGACAGCAGCAGGCCGGCCCCGAAGAGCATCACGGTCAGCGCGCCACGGAACACGCCGGACCACGGCGACGCCCAGTGGTCGGCGAACGGCGTCGCCCAGTCGACCAGGTCCCCGGCCCACAGCACGAGCGCGATCAGCGCGACGACGTATCCGACCAGCGTGATCAGCGCCGGGACCATGCCGAACCGCCAGTCCCGGCGGTTCCGCAGGACCCAGCGCTGGCCGTCGACGAGCAGCCGTACGCCCTTGATCACGTCACCCATGCGGGGGATCGTACGGCACCGTCGCGCGGTGCGGGGAAAGGGAATACGGTCTTCCGCGTCCGGTCACGGCGCATCCCGCTCGCGGCGGGCGTCCTGCCGTACGGCCGCCGCTCGCGGCGCCGGCCGGCACTCAGCCGGTGCGGTCGGGGACGATCACGGTGATACCCGTGGGCGACCCCTCGCTCATCGCCGCCAGTGCCGCGGGCGCCTCGGGCAGCCCGATCACCGAGCGGACCAGCAAGTCCGGCCGCAGCACCCCCGCCGACACCTGCCGCAGCAGCTCCGGATAGGCGTGCGCGGCCATCCCGTGGCTGCCCAGCAACTCCAGTTCCAGGGCGAGCACTTGGCCCATCGGAACCTCGACGGCGCCCGTCGCCGGCAGCCCCACCTGCACGTGCCGGCCGCGCGCCCGCAGCCCGGCCACCGACGCGGCACACGTCACCGCGGAACCGAGCGCGTCCAGCGACACGTGCGCGCCGCCGTCGGTCGCCTCCCGGACCGCGGCCGCGGTGGCGTCCGCGGTCGGCCCGGGCGCCAGGCACACCGCCGCACCGAACGACCCGGCCAGCCACAGCGCCTCCGGCGACGGGTCGACCGCCACCACCCGCGCCCCGCACGCCACCGCGACCATCACCGCGGAGAGCCCCAACCCGCCGCAGCCGTGCACCGTCACCCATTCGCCCGGCCGCACCCGGCCCTGCGCCACCACCGCCCGGTACGCGGTCGCGAACCGGCAGCCCAGCGCCGCCGCCGTGGTGTACGGCAACTCCGCCGGCAGCGCCACGAGGTTCACGTCGGCGCGCCGGACCACCACCAGGTCCGCGTACGAGCCCCAGTAGGTGAAGCCGGGCTGTTCCTGCCGCTCGCACACCTGCTGGTCGCCGCGCGCACAGGCCGCGCACCGGCCGCACGCGTGGATGAACGGCGCCGTCACCCGCGCTCCGGCGCGCACGTCCCGGACCCCGGCGCCGACCGCGACCACCTCGCCGGCGAACTCGTGGCCCGGCACGTGGGGCAGCGCCACCGAGTCGTCGTGGCCCATCCAGGCGTGCCAGTCGCTACGGCACAGCCCCGTGGCCGCCACCCGCACCAGCGCGCCGCCGGGCGGCGGTTCGGGGTCGGCCACCTCCCGCACCTCGGCGAGCCGCCCGAACTCCTCGAACACCACAGCCCGCACGGGCCCCACCACCTTCTTCTCGCGCCCCGCCGACCGGCGGTCCGGCCGCCAGCATCCCAGCCGCCCGCGCCGGGGCCGCGCCGACCCGGCGGTCCGGCACCGCCGGCCGGCCCATGCCGTACCGCGGCGGCGAACTGCGTGACGAGATCGACGGTTCCACCGACCGCGCCGCCTGGGTGCCGCTCGCCGAAGTGCCCGCCCGGGACACGGTCGACCTGGTCGGCGTCGCCCTGCGACTGCACCACGAACAGCCCCCGTCCGGCCGCCTGACCGAGGCGGACGGCTGGCGCCCCTCCCGGCAGGGTCTGCCCCGCTCGCCGCCCTGGCGCGGCCGTCCACGGCGTTGCCGCATCGGCCGAGTAGGCCCACTACGAGGCCGCTGCGGCGCCTTGCGGCGGACCGGGCCGGCCCGCCTCGTTACCGGCACACCTTGCCGGTCGCGGCAGCTGACGCCGAGCTGACGGGCCGTCAGACAGGTGTGACGACCAGCTCTTCGGGGGCGGCTTGGCGCAGTGGGAAGTGGCAGGCCGCGGTGTGGCCGGGGCCGAAGGAGCGCAGCGCGGGCTCCTCGGCGGCGCAGCGGTCGGTGGCCAGCGGGCACCGGGTGCGGAAGCGGCAGCCGGACGGCGGGGCCGCGGGGCTGGGCAGTTCGCCGATGATCGCGGCGCCGTGCTTGGCGCGCTCGGCCGCCGGGTCAGGCACCGGGACAGCCTGGAGCAGGCCCGCGGTGTAGGGGTGGGCGGGGTGCAGGTGGATGTCGTCGGCGCTGCCGACCTCGACCAGCCGGCCGAGGTACATCACGCCGATCCGGTCGGCGAGGTAGCGGACCACGGCGAGGTCGTGCGAGATGACCACGTACGACAGGCCGTGCGACGCCTGGAGCCGTTTCATCAGGTTGAGCACCTGGGCCCGCACGGAGACGTCAAGCGCGGAGACCGGTTCGTCGGCGACGATCAGCCGCGGGTTGAGCGCCAACGCCCGTGCCAGGCCGACCCGTTGCCGCTGGCCGCCGGAGAACTCGTGCGGGAAGAGATCGAGGCCCCGCTCGGGCAGGCCGACCTCGGCGAGCAGTTCGGCGACCCGGGCCTTCTGCTCGCGGGCGGTGCCGATGCCCTGGATGCGCAGCGGCTCGCGCAGGATGCCGCCGACCCGCATCCGCGGGTCGAGCGAGGAGAAGGGGTCCTGGAAGACCATCTGGAAGTCGCGACGCCGGCGGCGCAGTTCGCGGCCGCGCAGCTGCCCCAGGTCGGTGCCGTCCAGGGTGACCGTGCCGGCGTCCGGCCGGTCCAGGCCGACCAGCAGGCGGCCGAGCGTGGTCTTGCCGCAGCCGGACTCGCCGACCAGGCCGAAGGTCTCGCCGTGCCCGAGGGTGAACGACACGCCGGACACGGCGTGCACGACCCGCCGGCCGCGCCCGGGCAGCCGTGCCCCGCGTACCGGGAACTCCCGTACCAGGCCGCGCGCTTCGAGCAGCGGCCGGTCCGCGCCGGCCGGCTTCGGCTCGGTGGGGGTGGCCGACTTCGGCCGGGCGGGGACCTGCTCCGGCCCCGCGGAGGTGGTCGCGTTCGGCCGGGCGGGGACCTGCTCCGGCCCGGCGGTGTCGGGCTTCACCGGCGCGGCGGGGGGCGGCACCGCCGGGGTGGCGCCGGCCGGCAGGGGGCCGTCGGTCGGGTGCCGGCAGGCGTACCGGTGCTCCGCGGTGCCGGTCAGTACCGGCTCGTCGGTGTGGCACTCGTCGGTGGCGTACGAGCAGCGGTCGGCGAACCGGCAGCCGGCCGGCGGGTCGGCGAGGTCCGGCGGCAGCCCCGGGATGGTGGGGAGTTGCCGGGCCGGGTCCTGGTCGAGCCGCGGCACGGAGGCCAGCAGGCTCTGGGTGTAGGGGTGGCGCATGCCGCGGAAGAGCCGGTCGGTGCTGGCGCTCTCGGCGATGCGGCCCGCGTACATCACGTTGACGCGGTCGGCGTGGCCGGCCGTGACGCCCATGTCGTGGGTGATGAGGATCATCGCCATGCCGAGCCGGGTGCGCAGGTCGGCCAGCAGGGCGAGGATCTGTGCCTGGATGGTGACGTCCAGCGCGGTGGTGGGTTCGTCGGCGATGAGCACCCGGGGCTCGTTGGCGAGTGCCATCGCGATCAGCACGCGCTGGCGCAGGCCGCCGGAGAGCTGGTGCGGGTAGTCGTCGAGCCGTTCGCGCGGGTGCGGCAGGCCGACCAGGCCGAGGACTTCGGCGGCCCGCTCGGCGGCCTCGGCCCGGGTGCAGCCGCGGTGCAGCAGGACAGGTTCGGCGACCTGGTGGCCGATGGTCTTGGTGGGGTCCAGGGACGTCATCGGGTCCTGGAAGACCATCGCGATGTCGTTGCCGCGCACCCGCCGCATGTCGCGCTCGGGCAGCCCGACCAGCTCGCGGCCGTCCAGCCGCACCGAGGAGCCCGCCACCAGGTGTCCGCCGGGCGGCAGCAGACGCATGAGGGACAGGCCGGTCATGGACTTGCCGCAGCCCGACTCGCCGACCAGGCCGAGCGTTTCGCCGGCCGCCAGGTGGAAGGAGACGTCCTCCACCGCCCGCACGAGACCGCGGCTGGTGCGGATGTGGGTGGTGAGGTGGTCGACCTCGAGCAGGGGTGGCATGCCGTCCTCGATTCGTCGCCGCCCGCCGCCGGCCCGGGGGTCGGGCGCGGCGGGGGAGCGGTCACGGGCGTTGCAGGCGGACGTCCAGCGCGTCGTGGACGGCGTCGCCGATCAGGTTGAACGCCACGACGGTGATGATGAGGATCACCGCGGGCGGGTACACCAGCCACCAGTACCCGTCGTAGAGGTAGTTGAGGCCGCCGGTGAGCATCGTGCCCCAGTCGGCGTGCGGCGGCGGCAGCCCGAGCCCGAGGAAGCTCAGTGTCGACAGCATCAGGATCGAGTCGGCGACGGTGAAGGTCGCGCTGACGATGATGACGCCGGCCGCGTTCGGCACGAGGTGGCGCAGCACGACCCGCCGGCCGGTGCCGCCCATCATCCGCGCCGCCTGGACGTATTCCCGGGTCCGTAGCGTCAGCACCTCGCCGCGCACCAGCCGGGCCGGGGTGAGCCAGGACAGCAGCGACAGCAGCACGATGATCATCCACAGTGACGGGGTGAACATGCTGACCATGATCAGCAGCAGCACCAGGCTGGGGATGGCGAGGAAGGTGTCGCTGACCCGCATCATCACCGCGTCGACGAGTCCGCCGAAGTACCCGGCGAACGCGCCGTACAGCGTGCCGATGACGGTGGTGGCCAGCGCGACGGCGAAGCCGAGTTCGAGCGAGGAGCGGCCGCCCGCCATCAGGCGCCCCAGCACGTCGTACCCGGAAGGGTCGGTGCCGAGCGGGTGGCCGTCGCCGGGCGGCAGTTGCGTGAGGTCGAGATGGACGGTGACCTGGTCGGTCCGGTAGAGCAGAGGTCCGATGAAGCAGAAGGCGGCGACCACCACGACGATGGCCAGCCCGGCCACGGCCCGCCGGTTGCGCAGGAACGTGGCGCCCGACAGCCGCACCGAGCCGCGCCGGGCCGTGGGCGCGTCTGCTTTCGGTGTGCCCGCCTGCGGTGTGCCTGCCTGCGGCGGTCCTGGCTCCGGTGGTCCTGCCTCCGGTGGTCCGGCCGTGGCCGCCCCGGTGTCATGCGTGGTCATAGCGGATCCGTGGGTCGAGGAGGCTGTAGGCGATGTCGGCGAGCAGGCTGCCGACCACGGTGGCCACGCCGACCACCAGGGTCGAGCCGAGCAGCACCGGGTAGTCCTTGCTGGTGGCGGCCTGGTAGAACAGCAGCCCCATGCCCGGGTAGTTGAAGACCGACTCGGCGATCACCGCGCCGGTGACGATGGCCGGTGCCATCAGCCCGAGTACGGTGATGACCGGCAGCAGGGAGTTGCGCAGCACGTGCCGGCGCAGCACCAGCCGGTCGGGCAGCCCCTTCGCGCGGGCCACCAGGATGTAGTCCTGGGCGAGGGTGCTGATCGCCGACGACCGCATGTACCGGCTGAAGCCGGCCACGCTGACCAGGGACAGCGTGACCACCGGCAGCACCAGGCCGCGCGGGTCGGACAGGATGCCCGCGACGGACTGGGCCTGCGGCGCCTGGGACGGCAGCAGGTGCAACTGCACCGAGAACAGCGCGATCAGCAGCAGCGCGAAGAAGAAGTCCGGCATCGAGTACAGCACGAACGACACGACGGTCAGCGCGTGGTCCGCGGCACGGTCGCGCCGCACCGCCTGGTAGACGCCCATCGGCAGGGCGATGGCCAGGGCGACCAGCGTGGACAGCCCGAGCAGTACGGCGTCGCGCGGCAGCCGCTGCGCGATCAGCGTGGACACCGGCTGGTGCATCGAGTACGACGTGCCGAAGTTCCCCTCCGCCGCCTGCTTGACGAAGGTCGCGAACTGGGCCACCAGCGGCCGGTCGAGGCCGTTGGCGGCGTTGAAGACCGCGATCCGCTCGGAGTTGGCCCGGGTGCCGAGCGTGGCCCGGGCGGCACTGCCCGGTTCGAGGTGGATCAGCGCGAACGTCACGATCATCACGCCGATCACCACCACGATCGCCTGGCCGGTCCGGCGCAGCAGGTAGGTCGTCACCGTGTGCCCGTCACGAGGTGTAGGCCCAGTCTTCGTAGTCGACCGTGCCCGAGAACGGGTTGAGCGGCACGATGCCCTGGATCTTGCTCCGGTAGACCAGCAGGCTGCTGCGCAATGGCACCCACAGCCACGGCAGTTGCCTGGCGGCGTAGTCCTCGTAGGTGGCGAACGCCTGGGTGGAGGAGCCGTATTCGGTGGCCTTGACCAGCTTGTCCATGGTCGGGTCGGAGTAGCCGCCGAGGTTGCCGGAGCCGCCGGTGTCGAAGAAGCCGGTGCCGTTCGGGTACAGCGCGTAGGGCTCGTAGCCGAAGTCCGACAGCTGCCAGCCGCAGCCGGCCGCCGGGTGGGACGTCGCGGTGCAGTTGCCCATCGTGCCGATCAGCGTGTTGAACGGCTCGGCCTTGAGGTTGAGGGTGATGCCCGCCTGCGCCTCGGAGGACTTGATGGCGGCTTCCTGCTCGTCCGTGGTGGCCCGGCCGGAGGAGTAGACGAACTGGAAGGTCAGCGCCTGGCCCGCCTTGATTCCCGCGCCGCACTGGGAGGCGCCGGCGCCGGGGCTCCGGCAGGTCGTCGTGCCGTTCGGCACCACCTTCCAACCGTGCGCCTGGAGCAGGGACTTCGCCTTGGCCGGCGAGTACGGGTACGGTCCGCCGGACTTCTCCAGCGGTGTGGCCCACGTCCCGGTGGCCTTGACCGGCACCGGCCCGTAGCCGGGGTCCGCGTAGCCGTTGTAGACCTTGGAGACGATCTGCGGGCCGTTGATCAGGTACTGCAGGGCCTGGCGGACGTAGAGCTGCCGCAGCACCGGCCCGACCTTGGCGTTGTACAGGTTCGGCAGGATGCCGGCGACGCCGGGGATGGGCACGCTGGCGATCGAGTAGCCGCTGGAGCTCAGCGCCTGCGCCTGCCGGACGTCGTTGAGCGGCAGGGTGGCCACGTCGAGGGAACCGCCGGAGCGCAGCGCGTTGAGCTCCGGGGTGTCGGTGGTGAACGGCTGCATGACGAGCTTGTCGACCGACGGTTTCGAGGTGCCGGAGTAGGCCGGGTTGGGCACGTAGCTGTAGTAGCCGTTGCTGCGGAACTCCTTGAGCTTCCAGGGTCCGTCGACCACCTGCCACAGCGGGTTGGTGGCGAAACTACTGGTCTTCGCCCCCTCCTTCTGGAGGAAGGCGTACACCGCCTTCGCGCCCGCGGTGGTCGTGTCGTTGTCGCCGACCGCTCCCGTGGCGGAGGTCTTGTCCCAGGCGTGCTGGGGCAGCAGCGGGATCGTGCTGAGCACGTCGTCGGTGTAGAAGTCCGGGTTGTAGGCCCGGGTGAGGTCGAGCACCACCGTGTGGGCGTCGGGGGTGGACTCCTTCGTCACGTCGTCCGGGAAGAGCCCGGGCAGGTGCTGCACCCAGTTCTTGGAGTTCGCCTTGAGGAGGTTGTAGACGAAGGTGAAGTCCCGGCTGGTGATCGGCTTGCCGTCCGACCAGTTCCAGTCCTTGAGGTGGATGGTCAGCCGCTTGTCGCCGTTCGAGTAGTCGAGCGAGGAGAACAGGCTCTTGTCCTTGTTCACCACCGACTTGGCGCCGTCGCCCGGGTACACCAGGTACGGCCACAACGCCTCGGCGAGGTTGGCGTTGTAGCCGTCCTGGTTGGTCGCCGGGACCAGCGGGAAGACGAAGTCGGGTACCGCCCCCACCGCCGCGACGGTGAGGGTGCCGCCCTTCTTCACCTGGCCCTTGGCCGCAGTGGCGTGCTGGCCATCCGAGATCGTGCCGTGGCCCCCGCCACCGCCGCCGGTGCACGCCACGGCTGCCATCGCCAAGGCCACCGCCACCGCGGCACCTCTGGTACGTCGGATCACGCGCATGCGTGTCATCGCCCTCCCCACTCGTGCGGCACCGCATCGGGACCGATGACGACTGTGCTACGGCAGGTGCACGACAAGCATCGGCTCCAGTGATCTACCCGGGTCCGGGCGGTCCGAAGCGCCGCATCCGTTGATGTCCCGAACCCCCGCCGCTGCGGGAGGGCGCTCGTTGATCAACGACCAGCATGGTGGCCGAATGTTGCGGGAGTGCTGCGACAGTATGGCACTGTCCCCTCCGCCCCGGCGGGCTCGTGCGAACCCCAGGCCCCGGAATTCCCGGCACTTTTCACGTTCGCGGTGGTCCAGGCGTTCCAGGCTACGGTCACGTCCCCTACGTACGGCGCCCCAACCGAGAGCCGATCTTCGACGACCCGGAGATCTTCGACGCGCTGGTGCGGCCCTACGACGGGTATCCGGGGCGAGTTCTCCTCAAAGTCCTTCTCGGGTATGAGAGCGAGTCGACGGACGCCTGACGAGAGTCGGCCTCGTCGCTTTCGTGTCGTGCCACGTGCTGTGGCTCGGAGCGGATTCGTCGAGAAGGGCATCGAAGTGGTCGCGCCGAGCGATGCGAATGCCGGGCAAACATCCACAAGGCATCCCTCCCACTGCCCTCCCACGTCTGGTCACCCACCGGCAGATCAACTCACCCGTTTGGGTACCGTAAGTGATAGTGCGTCACGGTTGCCCGAAGCTCCGCCCCCATCGATTCGTGTACGTGGGTGTGCTCCGGGTGTAGGAAGCAAAGCCCCGGTGAAGCTCTTGCAAAAGAATGTATGGCCCATGTAAAGATCACCGGGCTACTGGCACGGCACGTTTGAGTGCTGTGCGTGACGTCAGGGGTGGGGCCTGATGTGGACGTTGGGGGGCAGGCGTGTGCCTGCCGGCAGGGCTTGGCTGGCGGCGATCGTGCTGTCGGGCCAGGCGTTGATGGTCGCAGGTGCGCACGAGGCCGCGGCGGATACACCCGGCGGCGGTTCGGCTTCCGCTTCCCAGCCGGCTCAAGTGTCGCCGGAGGATGCCGCGTCGAAGAAGGCGGTGGCAAGCGGTGGCCCTGTGGTGGTCGATGAGGAGACCACACCGACGGATACGGTGACCGCGTTGCCGGACGGGACGTTCCGGCTGGACACGACGGCGGAGCCGGTGCGGGCCCGGCAAGGTGATGCCTGGGTACCGATCGACACGACGTTGCAGGCTCAGGCGGATGGTTCGCTGAAGCCGAAAGCGGCTGCGGTCGGAGTGGCGTACTCCGGTGGCGGTTCGGGTCCGCTGGTGACGGTCTCCGCGGGCGGCGGGTCCTACGACTTGTCGGTGCCGTGGCTGCTGCCGGCACCCGAGGTGTCCGGTGCCACTGCCACATGTCACTCGGTGCTTCCGGACGTGGACCTGGTGGTCTCCGCAGTTCCGGATGGGTTCGCCGAGAACTTGGTGGTCAAGACGCGTGAGGCCGCGCTGTCGCCCGAGATCGCCTTGCTGCGCTTCCCGGTGTCGCTGCACGGCCTAGAGGTTCGCGGGCAGGAGTCGGGCGGTGCGGCCTTGGTCGACGGCCAGGGGCGGCCGGTGCTGTCGACCGGTGCGGCCGTCGCGTGGGACAACCTTGTACTCCACCGAAGGCCCCGACGTGTGGGCCGACGCGTAGGAGTTCAGGCAACAACATCTCATCCGCGCATAGTTGCGCGGGCCTGCAGACCATCATCTGAGCGGATTGTCCGGAATGCGGAGTGGGGCGATGAGGAACATCGGGGCGGGGAGCATACGGCGGAGCCGTGCACGGCAATGGCGCCTGTGGGTCATTGGGCTGACCGCCGGCGCACTGACAGCGGCAGGTCTGGGAGCGGCTCCGCCCGGATGGGCCGGCGGCAACGGGCACCACAACGTCGCCGTGCCGGGGCAGAGATACACCAAGACCGTTCCGTACACCTCGCACGCAAAGACGGTCAAGGACCCCGCCGCGGCGGCCGCGAAGCGAACGACCGATCTGCTGAAGAAGCCGGTCTCGTGGGCGACGACCTCTGACGCCAAGGTCGCGCTTGCACCTGGGCACACGGCCAAAGCCGCCACGTCAGGGGCAACCGCCTCTGCTGGAACGGCACCTGCCACGCCCACCGGCAGCCAGGCAACCGTGTCCGTCGCCTCCCACGCCGCCGCCCAGGCCGCCGGCGTTTCGGGGGCGTTGATGAAGGTGACCCGGCCCCGGACGGCGGCGGGCCTCGACCAGGCCCGTGTGTCGCTGGACTACTCCGGCTTCGCCCACGCCTACGGAGGGGACTTCGGCGCACGACTGACCCTGGCCGCCCTCCCCGCCTGCTCCCTGACAACGCCCGACAAACCGCAGTGCCGTACCCGGACCCCACTGACCGGGATCGACAACGACGTCACGGCGCAGACGCTCAGCGCCACCCTGCCGGCCGAGACCTCCGCAGCCGCGCCGACGACGATGGTCCTGGCCGCGGACGCCACGGCCAAGTCGGGCGCCGGCTCCTACCAGGCCACGTCGTTGTCCCCGTCCGCGACGTGGAACGCCGGCAATTCCAGCGGTGACTTCACCTGGTCCTACCCGATCGCCACCCCTCCTCCGGCCTCGGGGCCGATCCCCGATCTGGCGATCAGCTACGACGCCCAGAGCGTGGACGGCCGCCTGCCCTCGACGAACAACCAGCCCTCCTGGGTCGGTGAGGGCTTCGACCTGGGCACGTCGTACGTCGAGCGGTCCTACGACAGTTGCGACGACGACGGCACCCCCGCCTCCGGGAAGTACGACCAGTGCTGGGCCGGGAACAACATCAACCTGGTGCTGAACGGCAAGGCCACCCCGCTGCTCTGGAACGCCGACACCAAGACCTGGCACCCCAAGGAAGACGACGGCGAGCACGTCGTGCGCTGCTGGAACCCCTACTCCGGCCAGACCGACGATGATGCCAACGCCTGCCCCGGCACCACCAACGGCGACGACAACGGCGAGTACTGGAAGGTCACCACTACTGATGGCACCCAGTACGTCTTCGGGATGGACCAACTGCCCGGGTGGGCCGCCGGCAAGCCGAGCACCAACTCCACCCTTACCGTCCCCGTCTTCGGAGACGACAGCGGCGAACCCTGCCACGCCGGCACCTTCGCCGCCAGCTCCTGCACGCAGGCATGGCGCTGGAACCTCTCCTACGTGGTCGACACCCACCACGACGCGATGTCGTACTGGTACACCAAGGAGACCAACTCCTACGGCAAGAACGGCAACACCACCAGCGCCGGCACCTCCTACGACCGCGGCTCCTACCTGGACCGCATCGACTACGGAGAGACCGACTCGACGTTCTTCGGTACCCCCGCCGACCAGGTGAAGTTCACGACCGCCGAGCGCTGCCTGCAGGTGAAGGACGGCGAGACCTGCGCGACGCTGAACTCCACGGCGGCCAAGGACTGGCCCGACGTCCCCTTCGACCAGATCTGTGCCGCCGACGCGGTGTGCAAGTCGACGTCCCCGTCGTTCTTCACCCGCAAGCGCCTCACTGGCATCACCACCTACGTGTGGGACGCCGCCGCGTCCACGCCCGACTACCGCAAGGTCGACTCCTGGGCGCTGGACCAGAGTTTCCCCGACCCGGGAGACGGCACCTCGGCGGGCCTGTGGCTGAAGTCGATCACCCGCACCGGCGAGGACGGCGGCGAGCAGCCCATGCCGCCGGTGACCTTCGGGGGAAAGCAGCTCACCAACCGGGTGGATGCCTCCCACGACGACATTGCCGCACTCATCAAGTGGCGGGTACGCACCATCACGTCGGAGACCGGCTCCGTCATCACGGCCAACTACGGCGACGAGTTTCCCGACACGGCCACCCAATGCCTGGCCGGCTCCCACATGCCCTCGGCAGCGGACAGCAACACCATGCTGTGCTACCCGGTGACGTGGGCCCCGCCGTTCGAGGACAAGCAGACCGACTGGTTCCAGAAGTACGTCGTCAAGCAGGTCACCGTCTCCGACCCGTCCGGCGGATCTGCCAACATGGAGACCGACTACGCCTACCAGAACCCGGCCTGGCACTACGACACCGACGACCTCACCAGCCCTGCCAAGGACGTGAGCTGGTCACAGTGGCGCGGTTACGGCCTGGTCACCACCACCACCGGTGACAGCCAGACCACCCGCACCAAGACCATCACCACCTACTACCAGGGCACGGACGGCGACAAGCAGTCCGCCGGCGGTACCCGCGACGCCACCGTCGTCGACTCCAACGGCACCCACGCCACCGATGCCGACCCCCTGGCCGGACAGGTCCGTGAGACCCGCACCTTCAACGGCGCCGACGAGGTCACCTCCACCATCACCGACGAGTGGACCTCCAACACCGCCACCGACGGCAGCCGCAAGGCGTTCATCGTGCGGCCCACCACGGTGACCACCCGCACCGACCGCACCAGCGGCCTCCCGCGCACCTCCACGGTGACCACCAGCTACGACCCGGCCACCGGCGCCGACACCTCGGTCGACGACCACGGCGACGACGCCGTCACCGGTGACGAGCAGTGCACCACCACCAAGTACTCCGACAACACCACGGCGTGGATCAGAAACCTCCCCATCGACGTCCGGACCGTCGACGTACCGTGCGGCACCACACCGAAGATCCCCGACGACATCGTCTCCGAGACCCGCAGCCTGTACGACGACCTGCCCTACGGCACCGCACCCACCGTCGGCAACGAGACCTCGACCCAGCGACTGTCCTCCTACAACGGCGACACACCCGTGTTCCAGACGATGGCCACCAACACCTACGACGCCCAAGGCCGCCTGCTGACGGCGACCGACGCCGACGGGCACGTCGCCACCACCACCTACACGCCGACGACCGGCGGACCCGTGACCAGCGTGGTCTCGAAGAACGCCAAACAATTCAGCAACACCGTCACCTATGACCCGGCGCGCAACGTCGAGACATCCTCGGTCGACCCGAACGGGAAGCGAACCGACTTCTCCTACGACCCGCTGGGCCGGCTGACCGGCGTATGGCTGCCCACCAGCAGCAAGGCCAACAAGCAGAACGCCAACACCACCTACGACTACGTCTTCGATCCCCAACGGGTCGCAGCGCCGTACGTGCGCACCGGCCAACTGCGCAACGACGGCGCGAGCTACACCTACTCCTTCGACATCTTCGACTCCCTGCTGCGCGGACGGCAGACACAGGACTCCACACCCAGCGGCGGACGCGTCTTCACCGACACCACGTACGACTCCCGCGGCCTGGCGGTGGCATCCACCTCCGACTACTCCAACACCGACGCCCCCTCCGGCACCTTGCAGTCGATCAACGACGTGTACCCGGCACAGACTCTGACCACGTACGACGGAGCCGCACGGCCCACCGTGGCCGCCTTCTACGCCGACAACGCCTACCGCTGGTCCACCACCACCGTCTACGGCGGTGACATCACCACCGTCATCCCGCCCACCGGCGGGATCGCCACCGCCACCGTCACCGACACCCTCGGGCGCACCGTCGAAACACGCCAGTACGACTCGGCCACCGGAGCCGGCTCCTACACGTCGATCAAGTAGAAGTACAACCCCAAGGGGCAGATGACCACGGTCGTCGATACCGACAACAACGCGTGGTCCTACAAGTACGACCTCATGGGCCGAAAGATCACCACCGTCGACCCCGACGCCGGCACCAGCCACACCACGTACACCGACCTCGACCAGGTGCAGTCCGCCACCGACAGCCGTGGGAAGACCACGAGTTACACCTACGACGAACTCGGCCGCACAACAGCCGAGTACGACGCCCCGGTGGACCAGCAGGCCGCTGCCAACCAGATCGCCAAGTGGACCTAAGACTCGGTCGCCAAGGGCCTGCCCACGGCCTCCACCCGCTACGTCGGCGGCTCAGGAACCGGAGGGCTGGCGTACACCTCCCAGGTCGGCACCTACGACGCCCTGTACAACCCGCTCCGCAGCCGTGTCGTCATCCCCTCCGCGCCCGGCGAGCAGGCGCTGGCCGGCTCCTACGAGACCGACGCCTCCTACAACCTCGACGGCACCCTGGAGTCCACCACCGATCCGGCCGCCGGCGGCCTGGACCAGGAACCGCTGATCTACGGCTACAACAGCCTCCTGATGCCCACCTCCCTGCACGGCGACTACCACTACGTCAACGGGACGAACTACACAGACATCGGCCAGGTCAAACAGCTCACCATGCTCACGGCCAAGCAGGTGCAGGAGACGAACACCTACGAGGACGGAACCGGCAGGCTCCTGCACCAACTCGTAAGCGACGACACTGGCAGCGGCATCGTCCAGGACTCCCACTACTCCTACGACAACGCCGGCAACCCGACCCTGGTCGACACGCGCGCCGACAGCGTCGACGACACCCAGTGCTACCAATACGACGGCCATGACCGCCTCACCGGGGCATTCACCACCGCCGCCACCTGGCAGACCGCGGACGCCTGCGGCAACGAGCCCACCAGCACCACTCTCGGCAGTGGCCCCGCACCCTACTGGCAGAGCTACTCCTACGACCCCCTCGGCAACCGGAAGAAACTCGTCGAGCACGCCACTGCCGCTGGCAGCACGGACACCACCACCGAATACGGCTACGGCTCCCCGGCCGACTCGCCGAACGGCACCCAGCCGCACACGCTCACCAGTTCCACCACCAAGACCTCGACCAGCACCACCACCAACAGCTACACCTACGACGCGGTCGGCGATACGCAGACACGCGACCTGAACGGCACCACCGAGAACCTCATCTGGAACGACCAGGGCCAACTCGACTCGGAACAGCCGGCCGACGGCACCGGCGAGAGCTACCTCTACGACACCGACGGCAACCGAATCCTCTCCCGTGACGCCAACGGCACCACCCTCTACCTCGGCGACACCGAGGTCCACCTGGACAAGGGCACCACCAACACCACAGCGACCCGTTACTACTCCTGGCTCGGGCAGAACATCGCCGTCCGCAGTTCCGACGGTTCCTTCCAGTGGGTCCTCACCGACGCGCACAACACCGCCACAGCGCAGATCGACGCCACCACGCAAGCCGTCACCTACCGCCGCAGCGACCCCTTCGGCAACGAGCGCGGCACCGCACCAACTGCGTGGACCGGCGACCACGGCTTCGTAGGCGGCATCGAGAGCGACACCACCGGCCTCACCCACCTCGGCGCCCGCGACTACGACCCCACCATCGGCCGCTTCATATCCCTCGACCCGGTCCTTGAACTCACAGACCCGCAACAGGTCAACGGCTACTCCTACGCCGCCGGCAACCCCATCACCGGCGCAGACCCCGACGGCCTGATGAACGACTCCACGCACATGGGCGGCGCAGGAAAACCGTGTGACGCGTACTGCCGGGCTGACCAGGAACTCAGCAACTACTGCGTGGCGCACAAGACCGCCGGCTCCGCTTGCGAAAACGGGAAGATGACCCCGCAGGCGACCCTGAGCGGCCGGAACCTTCCGAAAACCTCCGGGCTGAGCAGGTGGCTCGACACGTTCTCCGGCAGCGCCGGTAAGTCCATCATGGGCGGCGTCAAAGACGGTCTCGCCACCGTGTACGACGGTGCGAAATGCGTAGTCGCGGCTAACTGTGCCGATGCTGTACAGGACGCGAAGGACACGGCCAACGGATGGGCCCACACACTCACCAACCTGAAACAGGCATATAAAGAGGCCCGACAAGGCCACTCGGCGCAAGTGCTCGGAACTCTCGCCGGAACGCTCCTCCTCGCCTGGGCCACAAAAAAGGCGATGCCCGACCTCGGCATCGGCAAGAAAAAGCCCGGCTCGTGCAGCTTCAGCCCCGACACCGAAGTCCTCATGGACGGTGGCAAGACCAAGCCCATCGGGAAGATCAAGCCCGGTGACGAAGTCGAAGCAGCCGATCCGGACACCGGAAAATACAAGAACACCGAGAAGGTCACCGCCACCTGGGTCAACCACGACGACGACCTCGTCGACCTGACGATCGACACCGGCAGCGGCCACTCCAGCGTCCTGCACACCACCTCCAAGCACCCCTTCTGGGACGACACCCTCCACGAGTGGCTCCCCGCAACCCAACTCACTCCCGGCCACGCCCTCGAAACCGCCACCAACACCCACGTCCGCCTCGCCGGCAAGACCACCCGCCCCGGCACCGCGGACATGTACAACCTCACCGTCAACGAGCTGCACACGTACTATGTACTCGCGGGCGAGACTCCGGTCCTCGTTCATAATTGTGGCAGTGCACCTGCCGAAACGGTCAAAAACCTGCCGGAGGTCACGGCCCCCAAGCCCCTTAAGCCTTCTCAGGCCGATCAGGCGTGGAGTGATTTCTTGGGGCCTGGTCCGCACACGAACATTCACCCGCGAACTGGGCAGGTGGATCCCAACCGTCTCGTGTCTTCCGATGGGCGCCGCAGCATCCGGATGGGGGATCACGAGATGAACAGCAAGCCCACGAAGTTCCACTTCCATATGGAGACGTGGGATTGGAACTCCGTCACAAACGAATGGACTGTCGGCAATACGATGCAGCGAGTTCCCTTGGGGGTGAAATGATGAGAGTGGAAGTTCTGCAAGTCCTGACCCCATCGCAAGGGATCGTGCGTTTCAAGTGCGAGTCTGGCATCGCATCTGGCCGCTGGATGGGGGCGAACCCCGCCGAAGTGGGTCAATTCGATGTTGAGATCGAAGTTCCGGAAGAGGTCGCAGATTGGACGGCGGGCCCCTCGGGTGCCACTTCCCTCTCGGAGGTCGGGGCGGACTCTGCCACCCTCATCACGGGCCAAGTTGTCAGATTCGACGATGGCGATGATTCGGTCGTGGAGATCAGAGTAGGGTCGGACATTCTCCTGATTGAAATCCCGAACCGAAGGTCGGAGCTTCCTGTGGAGGGTTTCATTTCCTTCCGGGCCTCCGAAATTCAGCTCTACCCGTATGACCTGTAAGTGGCCCACCCGAAAGGCGTAGGTAGGAATTCCACAGGATTCACCCTGGAGGGCCCTGCGTGGGTTCTCGTGAGATTGGTGTTTGACTCTCGGTAGCTTCGGCCGGCTGGGATTCCAATATCGCCGATGAAGCCCCACCGAGCGTTTTCGGTGGGGCTTCTGGGGTTCTTGACGGCAACGGCGACGGCAACGTCAGCGGACGCCTGCCGCGGCGGGTGGGTCGTCGGGGTCGTCGTTGACAGGGCTGAGGGCGCCGTTCAGGGTATCGATGGCTTGGCGTTGGAGGCGGAGTCGGACGTGGGCGTAGACGCCGGCGGTGACGCCAATGTGGGCGTGGCCGAGGAGTTCCTTGATGACGACGAGGTCGACGCCTTGTTCCAGGAGCAGGGTGGCGGTCGAGTGTCGGAGGTCGTGGAAGCGGATCGTCCGGAGTCCTGCGCTGTGGAGGAGGCGGCGGAAGCGGCGGGTCAGGTTGCCGGGGTCGAGGGGCCTGCCCTTCGGGGTGGTGAAGATGAGTCCGTTGTCCGTCCAGCCCGTTCCGGCCGCCTGACGCTCTTCCTGCTGCTGTTCCTGGTGGATCTTGAGGGAGCTGATGCATTCGGTGGGGAGGGCGATGCGGCGTTCGGAGGCCAGGGTCTTGGTGTTCAGGACGGTCAGGCCATGGCTTCGGGTGCGCTGGAGGGAGCGGTGGATGGTCGCGGTGCCGCTGTCGAGGTCGAGGTCTTCCCAGTGGAGGCCGAGGAGTTCGCCCTTGCGGAGTCCGGCGCGCAGGGCGAATTCGTACAGGGCGTGAAGCCGGTCGCTGCTGGCTGACTGGAGGAACTTCCGAGCTTCGGTGGCGGTGAGGGGCTGGAAGCGTCTGGGGCGGGGCGTGGTGGTCTTGACGTTGCGGGCGACGTTGCGCGGCAGTTCGTCCTCGCGAACGGCGTGTTCCAGGGCGGACTTGAGGACCGCGTGGACGTACGTCACGGTCAGCGGAGACAGGCGCTTGTCGCAGCACTGGCCGATGGCGCAGCAGGATCGCCGGACGGAGTCCCGCTTCTGGGCGCAGCACTGGCAGGTGGTGCGGAGTCCGTCGAGGAAGGTGCGCACGTCGCGTGTGGTGAGCCGGGCAAGCTTCTTGGCGCCGAGGCCGGGATTGAGGTGGAGGCGGATGGAGGCCGCGTAGCGGGTGTGGGTGTTCTCCCGCAGGTGGTGAACGGCGACGCCGTCCAGCCAGTACGCAAGATAGGCGCTCACGGTGCTGTCGGCCGCTGCGACGGGGAGGCCGCGATTGCTGGCGGCGATCTTCTCGGTGAGCTTGGTCATCGCGTCCTTGCGGGTGGTGCCGTAGACACGGACGCGCTTGCGGGTGTTGCCGGGGGCAAGGACATATCCGGCGGCTTCCCAGCGTCCGTCCTTGCGCTGGTAGACGGTCCCGTCGCCATTCGCACGGGCACGGGAGCGGCGGGAGGAGGCGGGGCGAGGTGTGGTCATCAGGCGGCGTCCTGTTCGAGGCGGGTGCGGATGAAGTCGGTGAGGGCGTGGGTGGGGATGCGGCGGGCACGGCCGAGGGTGATCGAGGCGAGTTGGCCGGTGCGGAGAAGGTCATAGACGGCGGAGCGGCCGAGCTGGAGGCGGGTCATCACCTGGGGCACTGTGAGCAGATCCAGCAGCGGTGCCGCCTCCGCATGGGGGACGGCGAGCGGGGGCGAGGTCATCAGCAGCCCCCTTCGGCCGCGAACTGTCGTTCATGTTCCCTGCGGTGCCATACGTGGGCGGCGAGGAGGGCTGCACCGGGGCTGTAGCCCGAGCCGAGGTAGTCCCAGCGGCCGACGACGAGCGTGGTCGTCGAGTCGACGCCGGGCAGGTCGGCGTGGGCGCGGGCCTGTTCGGTACGCCAGGTGCGGCGGGCCTCGCGCAGCGCGCCGAGGGTGGTGGAGTAGCGGCGGGACTTGGTGGAGAAGTGACCGCGGAAGCCGAGCATGTGCGCCCACTTCCAGAGCTTGAGGTCGGCGAACTCCGGCAGCCTGCCGAGCTCCCAGCAGGTGCGGATCATCTGCCGGACGTGACGTGCGACGGCGAGGCGGGGCAGGGGCCGGGCCTGTCCGGTGCCGTCGCATGCGGTGCACGGGAGCGGTGTCCCGTGGGGCAGGAGGGTGGCGCCGCGTCCCTGGCAGGGGCGGCAGAACAGGGAGCGGTCGAGGGCGCCGGAGGCGTCGGCGGACTTGGTGGCGTACTTCGCCACGTAGGCGGCGACGGCCTGGTCGGTCAGTTCGGCGTCGGTGCCGAAGGCGGCGATCTCGCGGACGTCGAGCTGTTCGCCCCAGGCGAGTTCGCGTTCCCCGACCGCGTCCGACTCAACCGTCATGCGGACCCGTGAGGCGGCGGCGCGTACGGCGTCGGCGAGCACAGCGACGGTGGCGTACGGGGGCGGGGGCTGGCTGGTGCCGTTGGGGCCGTCGAGTCGGATGACGGCGTGGAAGTGGACCAGGCCGCGCTTTTGGTACTCGGCGACCTTGGCGAAGGAGATCCGCAGGACAGCGCGGGCGGCCTTCTGGGTCATGCCGAGTTCGGCGGCGAGTATCCCGGCGCAGGTAGGTGGTGAAGCGGGCCCAGAGCGCGGAGGCATGAGCGTTGAAGAGGACCGCGCCCGTGTAGTCGTACGTCTCGGGGTTCAGTGGCGTCCCAACCAGGGCGTCCGTGGGTTCGTGGAGCTTGCGGCAGCGGCAGGGGCGGATGTCGCCGCCGGGGGTGGTGAGGCGGTTGTGGACGGGGCCGAAGGATGGCGGGGTGAGGG
>NZ_JACEGK010000059.1:0-21760 GCF_056859195.1 Streptomyces sp. NH27 | reverse complement strand
CTCGGGGGCCGCACGCGGGCACCGCTCCGCCGCCGCAGCGACCGCCACATGGCCCGCACGATGTGCGTCATGCCCTCCACGGGAGCGCACCCACGCCCAGGGCGGGCGCGCTCCCGTGCAGCCCCGGGGTTCAGCCGGCGTTGTCCACCGCGTCGAGCATGCGGGCCCGCGCGGCCACCAGGTGGGCTCGCATCGCCGCCTCGGCCTCGGCACTGTTGTGGTCCGCGATCGCCGCGACGACCCGCTGATGCTCCGCGTATGTCGAGGGAAGTCCGTCGTGCCGCAGGTAGATCGCGCGAAAGAGGCTCGACTTGACGAACAGGCGGCGGAGCGTGTCGGCGACGAAGCCGTTGTTCCCCAGGTCGGCGAGCCGGCTGTGCAACTGCTCGTCGGCCGTGCGCAGCACACCGGCACTGAGGTTGACTGCGCTCTCGGGTGATCCGGTCTCCAACCGCTCGTGCAGGAAGGAGATGTCGGCGGTTTCGGCCGCAAGTGCCGCCTTCGCGGCGAACACGGGCTCCACGAGGATGCGGAACTCGTAGAACTCCTCGATGGTCCTTCGGCCCGGCATGTGCGCGGCGGTGAAGCCCTTGTACGCCTCCTTGACCACGAGTCCGTCCGATTCCAGGCGCCCGAGCGCCTGGCGGATGGGCGTGTTGGAGATGCCGAGTTCCTCCGCCAACTTGTCGATCTTCATCCGCTCCCCGGGGGGGATCCGGCCGGACTCCAGCCAGGACTTGAGGATGCCGTAGACCTCGTCGGCCAGTATCTGGCGGTTGGCCAGCAGCGGACCGTCGGCGTCAGCCGTAGTCATGTACTCCCACCCCTCGTCGGTGAACCTGAGAAGAATTTTGCCCTTGAAAGGCTGTTGACAGCCAGCTTAAGTACATAGAGCATTTGACATCGTACATGATGCCTAGTGCTGGAGCGCAAAATGAGACACACCGCAGTGTCCGCCCGTCGCAGCCTCACCGCCGCCGCCATCGCCCTGACCGCCGGCATGCTGTTCACTGGTTGCTCCTCGGGCGAGAACACTGCCGGCCGCTCCAGCGCCGGGAAGGCGATCACCAGCGACTCCAACGCCACGCTGCTGGTCTGGACGGACGCCACCCGCCAACCGGGCTTCCAGCAGTTCCATCAGACGCACCCCGGCGTCAAGATGAAGATCCAGACGTTCGATCCGCTGACCCTGCTGACCAAGCTCCAGCTGTTCAACCGCACCGGCAAGGGCTGGCCGGACTTGGTCTTCGTCAGCAACCCGGACCTGATAGCCAACCTCGCGAGCACCCAGCTCCATTTCGCCCAACCGCTCGACTCGCTGATCCCGTCCACGGTGCAGACGGGCTTCGGCTCCACCAACGACTCATGCAAGATCGACGGGAAGCTGTACTGCCTGCGCAACGACATCGGCCAGACCGTCCTCTGGTACAACAAGAAGCTGCTCACCCAGTTCGGCTACTCCGTGCCGACGACCTGGGCCCAGTACGAGGACCTCGGTGCCAAGGTCGCCAAGGAGCACCCCGGCTACGTCGTCGGTGACGCGGGCGACCAGACCAGCTACTACGACTACTTCGCCGGCAGCGGCTGCCCGATCCAGGACGTGACCGGCCCGAACGCGGTCCACATCGACCTCACCGACACCAAGTGCACGCGGGTCGCGTCGATGCTCGACACCATGCTGGCCAACAAGTCGGTCTCCAAGGCATCGATGTTCTCCCCCGACCTGAACAAGCTGGGGCAGGCCCGGAAGGTGCTCATGATGCCGGGCGCCTCCTGGTTCGGTGACTTCGTGTTCAAGCCGGCCGCCAGCTTCAACACCCCCAAGGGTGAGATCGCCGCCGCCGCGTACCCCGCGTGGGCCGGCGAGACCACCAACTACTCCGGCGGCTACGGCGGCGGCCTGTACGTGGTTTCGCAGCACTCGAAGAACATGAAGGGCGCAGCGCAGATCGCCCAGTGGATGGGCACGGACACCGCGTACCAGAAGTCCGCCCCCACCTACCCGGCCTACGCCCCCGCCGCGCAGGCGTGGGCGAAGCGACTGAGCACCGACCCCTTCTACGCGACCGACCCGTTCCCGGTGCTGCAGCAGCAAGCTTCCAAGATCATCCCGACCCAGCACCCGACGAGCTTCGACGTCCAGGCGGCCTTCACCTCGGTGGTGACCCCGGCTGTCCAGTCCGGCAAGACCATCACCTCGGTGCTCCCGAAGCTGCAGAGCGAGCTGGTGAACCTCGCCAAGGCGGCCGGCTATGTCGTCAAGTAGAAGCAAGGCGCCGGTCACCGCCGCGCCGCACGGTCGCGCGGCAACGGACTCGGCTGCCGCGACGACGCTCGGCCCGGGTCCCGGGCCGAGCGCGGGTTCCCGGCTCCCCGCCGCCGCGCCGCGCAGGCGCAGGCGGGCCCCTGGGCAGGCGTTCGGCTGGCTGTGCGTCACCCCGTACCTGGTTCTCCTCGCCCTGTTCGGCATCGGCCCGCTCACCTACGCCTGCTACGCCTCGATCGCGAACCCGGGTGGCACCCAGCCCTCCGGCTTCACCGGGTACTCCCGGGCGTTCTCGGACTTCCGCTTCCTGCCCGCGGTCACCGACGTCGCCGAGTTCATGGCGCTCTACGTGCCGATCATGGTGGTCGGTGTGATCGTGCTCGCCCTGGCCGTCCAGGAGGTCCGCCCGCGCACGGGTGCCGCGATGCGGCTGTTGTACGTCATGCCCGGCGCCGTCGTCGGTTCCGCGAGCGTGCTCCTGTGGTACGTGATGCTGGAGCCGACGCTCAGCCCCTTCGGCTCCCAGCTGCGGGCGATGGGCTTCACGACGGGCGCGGAGGTCTTCCAGAGCTCGCACCTGATCTGGATCTTCGCGCTGATGGCGTTCGTCACCGGCTTCGGCCAGTGGGTGGTCATCATCTTCGGCGCGCTCCAGGGCGTCCCGGCGGACCAGATCGAGGCGGCCAAGCTCGACGGCTGCACCTGGTGGCAGACGGCCCGGCACGTGAAGCTTCCCGCGATCTCCAAGTACGTCCTGTACATGGTGATCATGACCTTCACCGCGGGCCTGCAGATCTTCATCGAGCCGCAACTGCTGTACGGCCTGGAGAACGTCGGCTCCCAGTGGTGGTCCCTCAACCAGCTCGGCCTCTACTACGCCTTCAACAACGGTGACTTCGCCGCGGCGAGTGCACTCTCACTGCTGCTCCTGGTCATCTGCGCCGCGGCTGCCGGCCTGCTCATCTTCAAGGCCAGGTTCTTCGACACGGAGGTGTCCTGATGGCCTTCCCCATCACCGCGCGCGCGGCCCGGCGCCTGTGGTCCGCCCCGCGCCTCATCCTGTTGGGCGTCCTGGCACTGCTCTGCCTGATCCCGATTCTGTGGCTGGTCCTGGCGCCGTCCAAGACCGAGGCACAGATCGACAACGGCAGCCCCCTGTCATTCGGCTCGCTCGGCGGCTACCGCACCGCCTGGCGGCACCTGACCGCCTACGACAACGGCGTCCTCTACCACTGGATCCTCAACACCGCGGAGTACTCGCTGGGGGCGATGGTGCTCGGCGTCGTCACAGCCCTGCTCGCCGGCTACGCCCTGGCGGCCACTCAGATCGCCGGCCGCCGCATCATCCTGGTCGCGACCCTCATGGCGATGATCGTCCCCACGGCGGCTCTGGTCCTGCCGCTGTTCATGGAGATCAACGCCTTCCAGCTGACCAACACGGCCGTCTCGGTGATCCTCCCCGCCAGCCTCTTCCCGTTCGGGGTCTACCTGTCGTTCATCCACTTCAGCACCCGGCTCCCCCGCGAGGTGCTGGAGGCGGCGCGGATCGACGGGTGCTCGGAGGCGGCGCTGTTCACCCGGATCGCCCTTCCCCTGGCCAAACCCCTTATCGCGCTGCTGGGTTACTTCGCCTTCGTCGGGAACTGGAACAACTACTTCCTGCCGTTCGTGATGCTCAGCACCGAGGACAAGTACAACCTCCAGGTCGGGCTCGGTGCCCTGATATCCGGCACTCCCGCGCTCAACCCCAGCCTGGGCGGCAGCCAACTGCCGATCCACCGCCCGGAGGTGGCCGTGGCCGGCCTGGTGACCACCATTCCCGTGGTCCTCGTCTTCCTCTTCTCCCAACGATTCCTCGTCAAGGGCATGCTCGACGGGGCCCTCAAAAGCTGAATGAGAGCCGAACAGTGAAGATCACATCGGTCGACGTCGTCCTGCACCAGCAGCCCGCCGTCTCCCCCACCTTCCGCTGGCGCAACGGGCTGCCCGGGTCCGAGCCCGCCCTCACCGGCGGGTGGCTGGCCATCGGTACCGACGAAGGCTGGACCGGATACGCCCACTCCCCGCGCGGCGCGATCCTCGCCGACATCGTCGACCGCCGCCTGCGCGGCGAACTCCTCGGCGCCGACCCGCTCGCCCGCGAGTGGCTGTGGCACCGCATGTGGGAGCTCGACCGGATCGAGGAGATACCCCTCTACCTGTTGGGCGTTGCCGACATCGCCCTGTGGGACATCGCCGGAAAGTCCGTCGGGCTCCCGGTGCACCGTCTCCTCGGGAACTTCCGGAGCTCCATCCCCGCCTACGCCTCCACCGCGACCTTCTCGTCCGTCGAGGAGTACCTCGAGGTCGCCGACCAGTGCCTCGAACTGGGCTATCCGGCGATCAAGTTGCACGCGTGGGGCGACGTCCGACGTGACATGGAGCTGTGCGCCAAGCTGCGTGAGCACGTGGGCCCCGACGTTCCGCTGATGTACGACGGGTCTGCCGGCTTCGACCTGCTCGACGCCGTCCGCCTCGGACATGTCCTGTCCGAGCACGACTACCTCTGGTACGAGGAGCCGATGCGCGAGTTCAGCATCACCGCCTACCAACGCCTGGCCGAGAAGGTCGAGGTCCCCCTGCTCGTCGCCGAGACCAGCGACGGCGCGCACATGAACACCGCCGACTTCATCGCCAGCGGCTGCGCCACCGCGGTGCGCACCAGTTCCGGGCTGCGCGGCGGCATCACCGGCGCACTGCGGACCGCCCACCTGGCCGACTCCTATCTCATGCGCGCCGAGGTCCACGGCGGCGGCCCCGTCAACACGCACCTGTGCATGGCGATCTCGAACACCACGTACTACGAGTCCTTCATCCCGGCCAACCCGGTCCAGCGGGACGCCGCCGTGGACGCCGCGGGACTCGTCCGCGCGGGCACCACCCCCGGTATCGGCTACGAGGCCGAATGGGAGAGCACCGGCGTCCCCGCCGGGCTGGAGCGCTTCAACCGCTGATCCGCCGATCCGCAGCCCGCTGCTCCCGGTGGTACGGGAGCGGGCTGCGGCCCGAACCGGACCGGCTGCGCGACCGGCCGCGCGGTGCGGCACCTGCGACAGATGTACGAACCTGGGAGGCCCGCCTCCCGCCTGACGAGAGGCAGCCTGTTGTCCACCGACACCACCCCCGACCTTCCCCTACGTGCACTCGTCACCGGCAGCGCATCGGGGATCGGCCTGGCCACCGCCCAGTTGCCGGCCGAACGCGGCGCCCAGGTGGCCGTCCTCGACCTCGCCCCCGACTCGGTCGGCGCGCCGCTCGCGGGAATCACCGCGGACGTCGGCGACGACGCCTCGGTCCGCGCGCTCAACTCCCGCCGGCCGACCGGGCGTCTGGCGAGCGCCGAGGAGGTCGCGGCCTCCGTCGTCCACCTGGCCTCGCCGGCCGCCGCCGGCGTCACCGGCACGGCACTGGCCGTGGACGACGGCATGGCCGGGCTGCGGCTGCGGCCGGTCGGGCGGTGAGGAACATGTCCATGCAGCACACCCGGCTCGGCCGTGGCACCGCCGCCGTCACCCGGTTGTCCTTCGGGGCCGCCGCCCTCGGCAACCTCTTCACGCCGGTGACGGACGAGGCCGCGGCGGCAACTGTCGCGGCGGCCTGGGAGGGCGGCATCCGGTCCTTCGACACGGCCCCCCACTACGGCCTCGGACTGTCCGAACGAAGGCTCGGCGCCTTCCTGCGCAACCGTCCCCGGGACGAGTACACCGTGGCCAGCAAGGTCGGCCGGTGCCTCGACCCCGTCGCGTACGACGGCGGCGACGACCTCGCCAACGGCTACGCCGTCCCGGCCACCCACCGCCGGCGCTGGGACTTCACCGCCGACGGCGTACGGCGCAGCCTGGAGGCCAGCCTGGAGCGGCTCGGCCTGGACCGGATCGACATCGTCCATCTGCACGACCCCGACGAGCACTTCGCCGAGGCCATCGACCAGGCATACCCCGCCTTGGAGCGGCTGCGCGCCGAGGGCGTGGTCGGCGCGATCGGCGTCGGCATGAACCAGTCCGAGATGCTGACCCGGTTCGTCCGCGACAGCGACATCGACGCGGTGCTGCTGGCCGGCCGCTACACCCTCCTCGACCAGGGCGCGGCGGCAGATCTGCTGCCCGAGGCCGCCCGCCGCGGCGTGTCGGTCATCGTCGGAGGCGTGTTCAACTCCGGCCTGCTGGCCGATCCGCAACCGGGGGCCACCTTCGACTACGTCGCCGCACCGGATCGGCTGGTCGACCGAGCGCTGCGGATGCAGAGCGTCTGCGGGCGGCACGGCGTACCGCTGCGCGCGGCGGCAGTCCGCTTCGCCCTCGCCCCGCCACCCGTGGCGAGCGTACTGATCGGAGCCCGCTCCGCCGAGGAGGTCGCCGACGCGGTCCGACTCCTCGACCTGGACATCCCGGACGAGCTGTGGCGGGAACTCCGCACCGATGGCCTGCTGCCCGACCACCTGCCCCTCCCGGCCGGGTTCACCGGTGACGACCTGGGGAGTTAGACGGACCGGCTCCCGCTCGGCCGGCGTCCGGGTCGAGATCCCGACGGTCCCGACGGAGTCCAGGCGCAGCCGCCGGCCGCCGGGCGGGCACCGCTACACGGGGCTGCCGGGCTGGTCATGGCGGGGTAGGGCACCCAGCCGTCGGTGGGTACGACCGTGCGGAACACAGCCCGCCATCCGCTCCCGCCGGCGCTGGTTGACCGGGTCGTCGGTGAGCGCGGCCATGGCGCGACGGTCACGTCGCACGTACGTAGCACCGAGCGAAACCCGTCTCCGCACGGCCGTTGACACGGGCCGACCCGAGCCCCAAGCATGAACCGAAAATCGTACATGAGACTGGAGATTTCGTGTTTGGATCCAAGGTCTTGAGAGGGCTCGCCGCTGCGGCCGCGGCCCTGGTCATCGGCGCCGTGTCGCTGCCGACGACGGCCGACGCCGCCGTCAGCGTCCGGCTCCACGTCTCGCCGACCGGCTCCGGGACGGCCTGTTCCACCAGCCAGGCATGCACCATCACCCAGGCGCAGCAGCGTGTCCGCCAGCTCGCCCCGAGCATGACCGGCAACATCGTCGTCGAGCTCGAAGGGGGTACGTACCCCCTGGCCCAGACGCTCACCTTCGGCGCCGCCGACTCCGGCCAGAACGGGTACGACGTCGTCTGGCAGGCCGAACCGGGGCAGCGCGTCGTACTCAGCGGCGGCACCACCCTGACCCAGGGCGCGGCGTTCACCGGCGGCACGGCGAACTGGACCCGGGCCGCGGGCACCGACATCTGGTCCACCCCGGTGCCCGCCGGTCTGGACACGCGCCAGATCTACGTCAACGGCCGGCGGGCCGACGTCGCCAGTCAACCTGCCGGCTCCGTCTTCGGGACGATGACCAACACCGCGTCAGGCTTCACGTTCACCGGCACCCTGCCCGCGGGCAGCACCGACAACTGGGACCGGTCCGACGTCGTGTACTCCACCGCAGGGCAGACCTACCACTGGCAGCATGCCCTCTGCCCGGTCACGTCGATCTCCGGCGGGGCCGTCACCGAGCAGAACCCCTGCTACACAAACGCGAACGGCAACGCCGCGCGCGGGCCCGTCGTGTCGGTGCCGACCGCGGTCGAGAACGACTACGCCCTGCTGGGCACCCCCGGGCAGTTCTACCTCGACACCGCGGCACACGAGATCTCCTACGTTCCGCGCACCGGCGAGGACATGACCACCGCCTCGGTCGTGGCCGCCAGGCTGCAAAAGCTCGTGGACATCGCCGGCACCAGCACCAGCCCGGTGACCCATCTGGCCTTCACCGGCCTGTCCTTCGAGTACGGCACCCTGCTGCTCGGCAGCCAGGGCGTCGTCGACCAGCAGGCCGACATGGTCCGCACCGCCGATCCGGACGTGGACGCCCCGCTGGCCGCGAACGTCGCCTGCCTGGCGTGCCGGAACGTCTCCTTCACCGGCGACACCTTCGCGCACCTGGGCGGAAGCGCCCTGGGCTTCGACGGCGGCGGCAGTGACAACACCATCGAGGGCAACGTCGTGACCGACGTCTCCGGCAACGGCATCGAGATCGGCGGTCCCGGGAGCTACGATCCGACGAAGGTCAACCAGACCGACTACAACACGCCACCGGCCACCCTCGAATCCGGCTACACGATCGACAACAACGAGGTCTACGACGTCGCCAACGAGTTCCTCGGCGGCATCGGCATCGCCGCGGCCTGGGTGACCGGGACGACGATCGCGCACAACGAGGTCTGGGACACCCCGTACACCGGCATCAGCCTCGGCTGGGGCTGGGGATTCCAGACCTCGGCCGTGATGTCGGCCAACCACGTCGACGACAACTACGTCCACGACGTGATGACCTCGTCACTGGTCGACGGCGGAGCGATCTACCTCAACGGCCTCCAGGCCGCGGCCGGCTCCACCCTGACCGGCAACCACATCGCCCAGGACTCCCAGAACTTCGCCGGGCTCTACCTCGACAACGGGTCCAGCAACTGGACCGTGAGCGACAACGTCGTCGACGGCTACGTCATTCACTGGGTGTTCGTGCAGGGCGGGGCGCCGAGCGCCAACGACAACACGGTCACCGACAACTACGTCGACGCCGCCTCCGGAGCCAGCTACGGCAACGGCAACGCGTCGAACACCGTGAACAACAACACCACCGGGCTGACGAGTTGGCCGGCCGCGGCGCAGACGACCATCGCCGACGCCGGTCTGGACAGTGCGCACAGCGGGCTGAGCGGCAGCGGCCGGAGCAACCTCGCCTACCGGACGCCGGCGACCGCCTCCAGCTCATGGTCCAGCGGCTTCGGGCCGTCCAACGCCAACAGCGAGGTGGTGGGACCGCCCTGGGCCTCGGCCGCCGGCGACACCCAGGCGTGGTGGCAGACGGACCTCGGCGCGCAGCACACCCTGTCGGACGTCCAGATCCTGTTCCGCCAGGACGGCTACGACTACACGACGGAACGCCAGGGCTTCCAGGTCCTCGTGTCGAACACCTCGGCGGCGACGCCCAGCGTCGGCAACGGCTACACCCTGGCGTGCGACCAGCCCGCCACACCACTGCCCTACCAGGCCCGGATCGACTGCCGGCCGCCGAGCGGGACCTGGCGCTACGTCGCCGTCGTGAAGACCGACGGTCAACCACTCGTCCTCGGCCAGGTCCGGGTGTTCGGCGCGCAGTCCGGCGCCACGGTCGGCGCCAACACGTAGCACCACACGACCACCGTCGGGCGACTCGTTCAGGCACGCCGTCACCGGTACCGGCTGGCCCGTCCACGCCACCCCACCCCACCGTCACCGGCGCCGCACTCGCACATCGAGTGCGGCGCCCCACCGGTCGGCACGCCACCGGTTGGTCGCCCCGAACCACCCGAAACCGTGAGGAAAAAAGTTCCATGAGTACCATCGTCGCCGCTGCCGCCTACCTGGCCGACATCGAAGTCGAGACGCTGCGCACGGACGCCGTCCAGGCGTTCGTCAAGCAGGAGACCATCTTCGTCGACCTGACGACGGACGACGGCAACTCCGGCACCGGCTACTCCTACACGATCGGCACCGGCGGCGCGTCCGTCCTCGCGATGCTGAACGAGCACCTGCTCCCCCGGCTGACCGGCGCCGACGCCGCGCTGGTCGAACAGGTCTGGTTCGACCTGTTCGCCTCGACCAGAGCCACCACCGTCGGCGCGATCACCTCCCTGGCCCTGGCCGCGGTCGACACCGCCTTGTGGGATCTGCGCTGCAAGCGGGCGGGAGAGCCGCTGTGGCGCCTCGCCGGCGGATTCCGCCGGCAGGTCCCGCTGTATGACACCGAGGGCGGGTGGCTGCACCTGCCCACCGACGAACTGGTCAACGGCGCCCTGGCCTCGCAGGCCGCGGGATGGCCCGGGGTGAAGCTGAAGGTGGGCAAGCCCCGGGTCGAGCAGGATGTCGAACGGCTGCGGGCGGTCCGTGACGCGGTCGGCGACGGCCTGGACATCATGGTCGACGCCAACCAGTCGATGACACACGCGGAGGCACGCCGCCGAGCCGCGGCCTTCGAGCCGCTCGGCCTCGCCTGGTTCGAGGAGCCCCTGCCGGCCGACGACGTCCAAGGGCACGCCGTACTCGCCCGCTCCACCTCCATCCCGATCGCGGTCGGCGAGTCCCTCTACTCGGCAGGCCAGTTCCGCGACTACCTTGCGCGCGGCGCGGCGTCCATCGTCCAGGTGGACGTCGCCCGAATCGGCGGGATCACCCCCTGGCTGAAGGTCGCGCATCTCGCGGAGACGTTCAACGTGCACGTCTGCCCGCACTTCCTGATGGAACTGCACGTCAGTCTGGTGGCCGCCATCCCCAACGGCCGCTATGTCGAGCACATCCCGCAGTTGCGGGCCGTCACCCGCAGCCAGATGCGCGTCGAGGACGGACAGGCGATCGCGCCGGACACCCCTGGTCTGGGCATCGACTGGAACCCCGACGCCATCGACGACCGCCGAACAGCATGACGACCGGCCGGCGAACAGACACCCCTACGGTCCTCGGCCGGACGGCCACCGCACACCCGAACGCGGCGGTTCCGACCTCGTCCTCCTTCTCGCGTCCCGGAGCGGCACTGCCCGCGCCCGGACCGGCTCGATCAACGACTACAGCATCCAGTACCTCGACACCGACAGCGTCTGGCGGACCGCCTACACCAACAGCTACCCGGGCCCCGCCCAGACGGACACGTTCCCCACGATCACGACAACCCAGCTGCGACTCACGATCAGCAACAGCAGCGGATCCTTCGCCGTGAACGAATTCGGGACCTACGACGACACGCGGCGCTAGCGCAGCGCGTCCTTCATACGGTCCAGCCCTCCGGCGAGATGCTCGCGCATCGCGGCCGCGGCCGCCGCCGGGTCTCCGGCGGCGATCGCGGCCGCGATCGCCCGATGCTCCGCCCATGCCTGCTCGCCGACGCCGTGGCGGCCGTACACGGTGAAGCGGCGCATCCGCGTCAGGATCTGGGCCAAGTTGTCGACGACGACGCCGTTTCTCGCCAGGCGGGCGATGCCGCCGTGGAAGTCGACGTCCCGCTGTGACAGCTCCTCGCCGGCCGGGGCGATGGTGACCAACCGCGTGATCTCGTCGGCGTCGCAGAGTGATTCCAGTTCGGCGAGGACGACGGTGTCAGGGTGCCGAGCCGCTCGGGCGGCGGTGGGCGGCTCGATGAGCAGCCGGTAGTCGTAGAGCTCTGCGATCGTGCGCGAATCGAGCAGTTGGGAGGCGGCGAATCCCCGGTAGGGCTCCTTGGTCACCAGGCCGTCGACCTCCAGCCGGGTGAGGGCCTGCCGGACCGGGGTGTTCGAAACATGCAGCTCGCGGGCGAGCCGGTCGAGGTTGAGCCGGGAGCCTGGGGCTATGCGACGGGACAAGAGACCCTCTCTGAGGATCTCGTAGACATCGTCGGCCAGCACACTGCGCTGGGGACGGCGCAACTGTGGCCGACCTCCAGCCGCCGGAATATCAGATCCGATCACATCGGACATATCAACTCCTCGGCAGACGCGATGATTTCCATTCCGGGCCGGATCGTGTACGGCGCAGGCCGAACCTTGACTCGGGTGACGACAACTCGGAGGGTAACGAAATCACGTACGAAGTTTCCAGCAGGTCAGGAGCACGTGAACGTGACCACCCCCTCGGAAGATAGCCATGCTCCGGCCGGCCGGACGTCATCTTCGACTCGCTGCCCAGCGACATCGCATCGCCGTCGGGCCCGCTGTTCACCTACGCGCAGCCCCTGAGCAGAGGGCCGACCCGGCCGACTCTGTGACGCAGCAACCACCAGCATCCGCAAGCGCCTTGGAGCAGCCTTCATGGAGATTACCTCCGTCGACGTGCAACCCGTCGACGGCCCCGCGGTGATGCCGACCTTCCGCCTGCGTCGCGGACTACCGGGCTCGGCCGGACCCCGCACCGGCACCACGGCGATTCCACGCCCTACGAAGAGGAGTTGAACGGCATGAAGAGGTTCTCATCGGTGATCCGTCTGCGTCCGGAGAAGGAAGCGGAGTACCGCGCCCTGCACGCGGCGGCCTGGCCTGGCGTGCTCGACGCGCTGCGCCGTGCCCACGTGGGCAACTACTCGATCTTTCTTCGTGACGGCCTGTTGTTCAGCTACCTCGAATACCACGGCGACGACTACGAGTCCGACATGGCGGCCATCGCCGAGGACGAGACCAACCGCCGCTGGTGGAAGCTCACCGACCCCTGCCAGCAACCGGTCGACTCGGCGGCCGAGGGCCAGTGGTGGGCACCGGCCGAAGAGGTCTTCCGTCTCGACTGAAGGGACGAGTAACGCGCGTCCTGGCGCGAAGTCAGGCGACACCGGCAGACAGCCCTCACGACCGGCATGATCACCACGATGGGAACACCATGAACTCGACTCCTTCGAGCGGCGTCAAAGAGATCCTCATGCTTCACCACAGCCACCTCGATATCGGCTACAGCCACCCGCAGCCGATCGTGTGGGAAATCCAGGGCGAGCACATCGACCAGGCGATCGACTGGCTGGAGCGGACGGCCGATCTCCCGGAGGGCGTGCGACCGAAGTGGACGTGCGAAGCCACGGAGCCGGTGCGGCGCTGGCTGGCAGGCGCGTCCGCCTCGAAGCGCAACCGCTTCGTGAAGCTCTGCAAGGAAGGCCGCATCGGCCTGGCCGCCTTGCGCTGGCACACCGCCGCGCTCATCGACCGGCCGGCGCTGCAGCGGCTGGTCGACGGGAAGAACGAGCTGGAGCAACTGGTCGGCGCCCCGATCCGGGTGGCGTGCCAGCACGACGTCAACGGCGTGCCGTGGCCGATGGCCGACGTGCTTCTCGACGCGGGTGTGGACCTGTTCGTCATGGCCATCAACATCCACTTCGGCCGACCTGTCGCGCCGAGGCCCGGCATGTTCCTGTGGGAGGCGCCGTCCGGCCGCTCGATCCGGGTCTTCAACGGGCATCACTACACGATGTTCGACCAGAACATGCAGACCTGGCATGACTCCGTCGATCGGATGGCCGACGGCTGGGGCGCGCTCGCCCGACACCTGGACGCCATCGAGTACAACCTGGACTTCGTCTATCTGACGAGCACTTGCGCACCGGTCCTGTGGGACAACACTCCGCCCAACCCGTTCACCCCGGAACTCGTGCAGCGCTGGAACGCCGCCGAGGCCGGCCCGCCCGTCCGGTACGTGACCTTCGACGACCTGCGGGAGCGGGCCCTGGCCGTCCCCGAGGCCGAACTGCCGACGCTGCGGGGCGACTGGACCGACTACTGGAGCTTCGGCTACGGCAGCACCCCGATCGCCACGGCACTCAACCAGCAGGCCAAGCCGCTGATGGCAGCCGCCGAGGCACTCACCGTCGGCCGCGAGCACAGCACGCTGCAACGCGCCCGGGACAACGTCGACACGTTCGACGAGCACACCTGGGGCTACTACCTCACTCAGCCGGACCACCCGCAGGCTCGGACGACCGAACTGCTGAAGCAGGCGCACGCTCACGAGGGTCACGAACTCGCCGCGTTCGCGGTGATGGACGGACTGGAACGGCTTGCCCGGAACCCGGTCGCGGACACCGGCATCAAGGGCGTCCTGATCTGCAACCCGTCCCCGTATCCGGTGACGGTCCAGCCGCGACTGCCCGCCGCCTGGTTCGGCCAGACCGGCTCGCCGGTGGAACGCACCTACCGCACCGGCAGGCTGTTCTACGACTACCAGTCCTGGCGCCGCGACTACCCAGGAGCAGACCCCGTCGCCTTCGGTCCGCTCGAACTGGAACCCTTCTCCTGGCGCAGCGTCCCGCTGGCCGAACTGCCCGCCCCGGCACCGACCCCGCTCGTCTCGCACACCATCGAGACCAGGCACCTCAAACGTCGCGAACTGAACGTCCTGTCCGCGACAAGCCACCTGCGCGAGATCGGCTGCCTGGAGTCGCCGTTCCACATCCTTCGCTACGAGGTGGCGAGCGGGCGCATCGTCTCCCTGGTCGACCGCCGCCAGGACCGCGAACTGCTGGCCCCCGGAAAGGGCCTGGACTTCTTCGCCTTCGTCAGGGAGCGCCCCGACGCGTTGATCGACGGCAGCCGCTACTCCATCTACACGTCGGACCTGGAAGAGGAGAAGTTCGACAACGCCGGCTGGCAGGACTGGGCACCGATCCGCGAGCGGGCGACCCGTGTGACCGAATGTTCCGTCCAGGTCTCCGCCGGGCGGGTGACCCTGGAGCGTACGGTCCAGGCACCGGGCATGACCCACCTGATACAGCGGATCACGCTGCTCGAACACGACCCGGTCATCCATCTGGAGGCGGAGTTCGAGGTGGCGCAGGAGACCTCGCCGCAGGGGTTCTACCTCGTCTTCCCGCTCGCGATGAGGGCCGGCTGGGAGGCGATGTTCGACACCGCCGGCCAGCACGTGCGCCTGGACGAGGAACAGTTGCCCGGCGCCTGCCGGAACTGGGTGACCGCGGAGTCCATGGGCGCGATCTGGAACGAGGAGGGCGCCGTCGCCCTCTTCACGCCGGACGCGCCGATGATCCAGTTCGGCGACTTCCACTTCGGGCCGCCACTCGACGCCGTTCCGCGAGACGACGACCCGCTGCTGCTCGCGTGGCCGGTCAACAACTACTGGGAGACCAATTTCCCGCAGTCCCAGCCCGGACACACCCTGCTGCGGTACGGATTCCTGTCGATGCCCGAGATGGACGAGGACGCGATCCGGCGCCACGCGGCGGGCATGCGCCTGGCGCCCTTGCTCTGGCCGATCACCCAGGGCGGTCGTGACGCCGGTGAAGGGGTTCTTGCGACCTGATCCGGCAGGACCCGCGTCTGATCGAGGTCGGCGGGAGCGAACCGCGGATCTGACGGACTGTCAGGTGTGCACGCGTGACCGACCCGCGGCCGCGGCCGTCTGATCGTCCCTCGTTCCCTGGTCCGCACCACCGCGACGGCGGTGGTGCGGACCTCTGTGGAACGCAGGGCGGCTCGGTGGCCGGCTACCCCTGTGCGACGTTGTGGTCGTAGTACGCCTCGACCTCCTGAACGGACGGGCCGGGCGCACTGTCGGTGATGTTGAGCCGGATCTGGGTCGTGGTCACGGTCGAGAAGCGCTCCTGCGCGACGAGTCCGCCATAGGAGTCGGTGACGGCGGTGGTCCATGCCGTGCCGTTCCAGTAGTCGACCGTGAAGGTGTTGATGTGCGCGGTGCCCCACTGGGCCTCGCGCAGGACGACCCGATTCAGCGTCGTCGCCTGCGGGAACGTGATCGTGAGCGAGGCAGACGTGGTGCCGGTGGGTGTGGCCCACCGCGTCGCGGCCGATCCGTCGATCGCGTTGCGCGCGGCGTAGCCACTGCTGTAGGTACTGCTCGCGACCGCCGTCGCGCCGAGGGCGAGATTCGTGGTCGATGAGGCGTCGTGGAGGTAGGCGTACGCGGGCTCGAGTCCGGCGGCATCGATCACCGTCTGCGCGGCGGTGGGCCAAGCGCTTCCGACGACGGTGTCGTTGTTGGAGGAGTCGTAGGTGTTGATGCCGGAGCAGCAGGACTTGTTGGTCGTGTTGGCCCAGTTCCCGGTGATGACGTTGTTCTCGGCGGGCGGGTTGGTGAGACTGCCGTGTCCGCCGCCCTCGTTGACGAGCAGCCAACTGGCGACGCGGTCGACGACGTTGTTGCTCACGGTGTAGTGCTGAGTCCCGTTGTCGAGGTAGATCCCGCGCTGGCTACCGTCGTCGGGTGAGCTCGCGTAGTAGTTCGACTGCTCGATCGAGTTCGGCTGGCTGCCGAGGGTGTAGACCGCCCCGCCGTCCTGTCCCGCGATCATGTAGTGGTGAACGTAGTTGCCCACGATCTGGTTGTTGGCGGCGATGGTCGGGGTGGTCTCCGGGTTGGTCTGGTAGTCGCCGATGCCGCCGTTGTCCAGGTATCCCCAGCCCCAGCCGAGTGAGATGCCGTCGTAGGGCACGTTCGCGATCTCGTTGTGCAGGAGCTTCAGGGTGTCGGTGAAGCCGCCGAAGACACCGACACCGCTGAGGAACTCGGTGGCGACGTCGTGTACGTAGTTGTCCTGAACGGTGATGTCGTGGATGCGGTCCGCGAAGTTCGTCGGCCTCTGGTCCTGGTGGGTGATGTCGCCGATCTGGATGCCGGTCGCCGACACGTCGGATATCCGATTCCCGATCAGGGAGATGTTGTTCGAACTCTTCTCGACGTTGATTCCCGCGCTACCGAGTCTGGTGAAGGCGTCCTGCTGAAACACCACATTCGTGGCATACGCGATATCCACGGCCGCAGGGGTCTTCGTCAGGCCCGAATAGTTGTACGGTGACGCACCGGCACCGGTCTCGGTGAAGTCGGCCTGCTGCTCGACGAAGCCGTCCGCCGTGTTCGGGAAGAGCCACGTCGCGTCGGCGAAGGTGAGCCCGGAGAACTGCAGGTTCTGCACCCGCGCGGCGGCGTCCGTGCCGGCCACGGTGAGGACCTGCTGGATCGCCGGCACCGTGACCTGCACCGCGCCCGACCCGGTGAGTGCCTCTCCGTTGCGCGGCATGTAGTACAGCGCCGGCGTCCCGTCGCCGGCGACGGCGCCCGTCTTGTCGAGATACCACTGGCCGGGCTGGTTCAGAAGCTCGAACGCGTTCTCGATGTAGTTGATCGTGTTGTTCGCGATCCCAGGGTTGTTATGGGCGTTGTTCCAGCAGGGCTGCGCCATCGTGATCGTGTTCCCGCTGACGGATGCGACCGGGCATCTGGTCTCGATGTACGACTGGTGATACACGAACTCGATGCTGCTCGGGTTCTTCCAGTTGGCGAGTGATGCCGCGTCCGTGGTGGTGTAGCCGGTGCTCGTCATGGTGAATCCGGCGGGGAAGTAGCCGCCACGGGCCCGGATCGCACGCCGGTTGTTCACGTAGATCTGGCGGGTGTCGGTGACACCCGCAGGCACGGCCGCCTTCCAGATGCCGCTCGCGCCGACCTGGGTCCAACCGGTCACGGGCCGGGCCCCGCTGAAGACCGGGTTGGCCCCGGGTGCCGCTCGCCAGATGACGTGGTGGCCGTTCTGTCCGGAGTCGGCCGCTCCGAAGTTCAACGGCGCGGTCAGCGGGTAGGTCCCGTCCTCCAGGTCTACGGCGATGTCTCCGGTTGCCGTCGAGGTCCGGCTCCTGACCTGGGTCTGGGCTGTCGCCACGGAGCAGGGCGCGGCCGACGAGCAGGCGCTTCCGCTGCCCGTCGGCGAGGCGTACAGGTCGGTTGCACCGGCCGCGCGGGCCGGGCCGGCACATGCAAGGCAGATCGCGACAAGGACGCCGGTCATGAGCGATCTCATGGCGAGGGTTGGCGAACGCAAGGGAACCTCCGAGTTTCGGCCGTATCGATTCGGAACTCTCGACGCCGCCGACCTCGGGGTCAATGAAGGCAGATGAAAGAACACGATCTCGAAGAATTCGGCTTTGATCAGACGGTCCAGGACGGCCCCACGGCCGTTTCACGAGCGCAGCGTGGCGGTTGAGCTGCTACCGCCGTCGAGGATCCGGATGGTCGGGTAGCAGGTGAGGACGGTGCCGGTTGGCCGTTCCCCCCACATCGCCGAGACGCGAGCGGCGGGGCCACGCGCTGCCGCCGGCTCAGCTCACCGCCTCCTGTTCGGATTGATACCCATAGTGCGCAAGGGCGGTGGGGACGACAACGCGCTGCGGCCGCGTCCTGTCCTCGTGGTGAGCGATGCGGTCGATGAGCAGGCGTGCGGCCTGCTTGCCCACTTCGGCGGCGTCGTAGGAGACGACGGACAGCGGCATACCGACCATGTCGGCGAGTTCGAAGTCGTCGAATCCGGCGAGCGCTGTGTCCGGCCGCGCACGGGTGATCGCGCGAACCGCGCCGATGGTGTTGCGGTTGTTGGCTGCGAACAGTGCGCTCGGGGCGGCCGGCAGGCGAAGGATTTCCCCGGCGGCTTGCTCGGCGGCGCTGATGTCGCGCAGGCTGAAGCGCATGCTCTGCTCGTCGAGGTCGAGGCCGGCCTCGGCCAGCGCCGTGCAGAATCCACGGAAGCGCTCGGCGCTGGTCCAGAGGTTGGGGTGCTGGCCCAGGAAGCCGATACGGCGGTGGCCCGCTCCGATCAGCAGGTCCGTCGCAGTCCGGGCCCCGCCGAAGTCGTCGACCAGGACACAGTCCAGCTCAGCCCCCGACGGCGGGCGGGCGGCCAGCACCACCGGGGTTCCGTCGAGACGTTCGGACCGCAGATGGGAGTGGTCGCTGCCGGCAGGCACCACGATCATGCCGGAGACCCGGCGGGCGACAAGGCTGTCGACCAGTTCCTTCTCGCGCCGTACGTCTTCTCCGGTGTTGCCCAGCACCAGTGTCATGCCCTGTTCGGCGGCCAACGCCTCCACTCCGAGGGCCAGTTGCGAGTAGAAGGGGTTGGCCAGGTTGGTGACGACCAGCCCGAGCAGATCGCTGCTCTGGCCGTTGCGGAGGCTGCGGGCCACTTCGTTGCGGCGGTAGCCGAGCGCCTCGACCGAGGCCAGGACCTTGGCACGCGTCGTCGGGGAGACCCGGTCGTCGTCGTGCAGCGTCCGGGAGACCGTCATCGGGCTCACCCCGGCGTGCTTGGCGACATCGGTCATCGTCGGTGGAGTCGTTCGCGCCCGCCCTGGCATCTGCTTCCTCATTCGTCTGCGGCCTCGTCAGGCCATCCCCCGCAGTCACGCGGGTTCCCCCTGCGTCGAGGGCCGGGAACCAGGAGGCGCTGACGCCCATCGGTCCGACCTTGGAGCGCGGGCTCAGCGCACCAGCGCCTTCACGACGCGCACCGGCACGGTCCCGAGCCGGTACAGAGTGTACGGGCCCACGGCCGCCGGGATGGTCAGCGTCTCCGCGTAGGCCAGGGCATGGCGGTGGCCGTAGGCGGTCTCCACCATCACCCCGTCCCCCTCCACGACGTTGATCACGTGGAAGCGGCCGTCGGTGTCGTCGTGGGCCGGGTCCTCGGTTTCCAGGACCATGCGGCGTACGTCGAAGAACATCTCCGGCAGGCTCCCGATGACCTCCTCGCGCCAGCCGCTCCCCTGCCGCATCGTGCGCGGCTGTTGGACCAGGTCCTGGGCGACCTGCGGGCCGGACCGGGAGGTGTCGAGGTTCTTGAACGCGTGCTCGACGTGCACCGGCCGCTGCGTGCCGTCCTTGCCACGCCGAAGCCAGTCGTAGAACCGCAGGCTGTACAGGTAGGGGGTGGCGGAAACCTCCAGTACGACGTTGCCCTCGCCGCTGCCGTGCGGAGTGCCGGCGGGTATCAGGAACAACTGGTGCGGGTCGGCCGGGAAGCTCTGCACGTGGTCGTCCATGGAGAAGGGGCGGCCGTGGTGGTGGGCGCGGTGGGCGTCGCGTTCGAACGTGTCGATGTCGGCGTCGGCCCGCAGTCCCAGGTAGATCCGGCGCTCGGGCCGGGTGACCATCACGTAGTAGGTCTCGTGCTGGGTGTAGGGCCAGCCGAAGACCTCCTTCATGTAGTCGGACTGGGGATGGCAGTGCACGGACAGGGCGCCGCCGCCGAGCGTGTCCAGGTAGTCGAAGCGGATCGGGAACGAGGTGCCGAAGACCTCGTGCACCTGTTCGCCCATGACCCGCTCGGGGTGCTGGGCGACCAGCATCTGGAAGGGGACCTCGAGCGGCTGGTCGCCGCGCTCGCCGAGGAGGATGCCGCTTTCGGGGGCGATCAGTTCGTAGCCCAGGGCCGAGTTGGGCCGGTCCTGGTTGTGGCCGAGCGTCTGCTGCCCCCAGTTCCCGCCCCAGGGAGTCGAGTTGAAGGTGGGCCGGGTGCGGAAGGGCCGCACGGACAGAGCGGACAGCGTGCTCCGCAAAGCGGTCCCGTCCAGCCAGCGCGGCCGGTCGGGCACCTGGATGTCGATCCACAGATCGATGTCGCCCGCGATCGCGTCGCGGTGCCGGTCCAGGACCGGCCAGTCGACGTAGAACAGCCGACGCGTCGTCCCCGGGCCCCGGTCTGCGGGTTGGGCCAGGTTCAGGCCCTGCCCCGCGGTGATCGCAGCCTCGGCGTACCGCTTGGGCAGGTCCGCGTACCAGAGCACATCGTGCTCCACGAGGGCGGCTCCTGGGCCGAAGACGACCAGCACCGACCCCGGCCGCGCGCTCGACACGGGCAGTTCGTCGAAGTAGTCGGCCATCGACCGGGTTTCCAAGGCGGCGAAGTCGGGGTCCTCGGCGAGGGCGCCGCATGCGGTGGCGGCAAGGACCTTCTCCCACGGAGCGAACCGCGCGCGCATGTCCAGCCGGCTCGCCTTCCTGCCCAGCGCGACGAGTGCCCGGAACAGGTCCGACATCATGTGGTCCCATTCGGCGACGGCGGGGCCGTCCACGGCCAGGACGATGCCGCCGGGCGGCAGGGTCGCCGCTGCCGCGTTCCACCCCGTTCCGAGGTCCCCGCTCACCGGCGGATAGCAAGGCTCTGCGTCGTAGCCGTAAGAGTCAGAGTTCTGCACTGCGTGGTCCTCCTGAAACGATCCCCGAAATGGTATCGCTACCATATCTCGCGAAGACCAGAAGGCGCATGTCGGCCAGGGAGTTGCCGTCGCGACGCAGAGGGCGGACGAAGCCCAGCCGCACCGTTCGACGTCATTCGTCGCCATACAGGGCGCCTCTCGCGGCCCGTGTGACGCGGGCGTTACCAAAGTGTTGCCACCGGAGTCTGGGGCCGCTCTGATGGTAGCGATAGCATCTCGCTCCGTACACCGGAAGGCGGCTCAAGCCGGAACAACTCCATGAACGTGCCTGTGCTGGGTGCGGAGAGGACACGCCGCGTGCCAAGTCGTACGCCGGAAACGGCACCTCCGTCAGATCGCGGGTCCGCAACGCCCCCGGGCCGGCGGATCCACCTCCCGTCGCCGTCCGATACGCGCGCCGGTGGTATCGAAACCGTCCACCCGCACCTGGCGCTCGGCTCCTGATCCCCGCGGTGCTCGACAACGGCCTCGTCATCATCAACGTCCCGCTGTCCCGCCGTTCCGGCAGGCGGTCGCCATCGGCGCGATCCTCATCGTCGCGGTCGCCGTGGACGACCTCGAACGCGGTCGGCAGATCCGCGGGTCCTTGACCGGTCGGCCTCATCCGCCGTCGGCAACTCCCGCCCCTCGCAGCCCAGTCCAACCGAACCACGGAGACCCGTCATGTCACGCAAGAAGACCGGTGCCGCGCTGGTCGCCACGGCCACCGCAGCCGTGCTGGCCCTGTCCGCCTGCTCGTCGTCGAAGCCCGCCAGTTCCCCCGGCGCGGGTTCGAAGGGCAAGCACCACACGATCGCGTTCATTCCGGGGTGTACCTGTGATCCGTATTACTCGACGGAGACCGCGGGGTTCAAGGCGGCCGCGAAGGCCGCGGGTATGACCGCGATCGTCCAGGGATCGGCGGACTTCCAGGCGTCCGAGCAGATCCCGGTGCTCCAGGCCGTCG
>NZ_JACEGK010000058.1:0-21801 GCF_056859195.1 Streptomyces sp. NH27 | reverse complement strand
GCCATGTCGGGTCCACCCGCACCGGACACCGCGCCCCGCTGCCCGGGGGCGGGCAGCGGGGCGGTGGAGCGGGCGGAAACGATTCGTCGGGTGAGTGCGGTCGGTCTTAGCGGTCGGTCGCGGATCCGGTCCGAGGGGTGTCCGGGGAGTGGGCCGGGGCGCTGGGCACGGCGGCGTCGGTGCGCGGTGCGGTGTCGTTGCCGGCCGGGGCCGCGGCGGGAGTCGCGGCGGGAGCGGCGCTCGCGTCGGCGGTCTCCGCCTCGGTACGGGCCTGGTTGCCCGAGACCAGCCGCAGCGGCACCTCCTTGAGGCGGGTGGAGAGCACGATCGCCGCCAGCAGCAGGACGGCCACGATCGCGAAGACCACGTCGCCGGCCGCGGAGAAGCCCGCGAAGAACGGGTGGCTGAGCGGCTTGGCCAGCCCACCCAGGAACGAGGTGTCGTCCAGGCCGCTGCCCAAGTGCTGGTGCAGCGCCGCGAGTTGGTCCGGGTGGGCCTTGGCCGCGGCGACGAACGCCGGGTCGGTGGCCGCCTTGGTGTACTCGTGGGCGATCTTGGTGCCGGCCTGCGAGAACAGCACGGACAGGAAGATCGCCGTGCCCAGGGTGCCGCCGATGGAGCGGAAGAACGTCGACGACGCGGAAGCGACGCCCATGTCCTTCGCGGGCACGGCGTTCTGCATCGCCAGCACCAGGCTCTGCATGTTCAGGCCGAGGCCGATGCCGAAGATCGCCATGTAGATGTCGGTCTGCCACAGGGGAGTGTCGGCGCCGATCAGGATCAGCAGGCCCATGCCGATGACCATGAGGACGGACCCGACCACCGGGAAGATCTTGTAGCGACCGGTGCGGGCGATGAGCTGACCCGCACCGAGGGAGGCGAGCATCAGCCCGGCGACCATCGGAAGCAGCAGCAGGCCGGACTTCGTCGGCGAGGCGCCCTTGACGATCTGCAGGTAGAGCGGGATCACCGACAGCCCCCCGAACATCGCCATGCCGATGATCGTGACCTGGGCCGAGGCGACCGAGAAGGTGCTGCTGCGGAAGAGCCGCAGCGGGAGCAGCGCGTCGTCGCCCATCCGGTGCTGGACCCGGACGAACAGCGCGAGGCCGGCCGCGCCGGTCAGGTAGCAGGCGAACGAGCCGGCCGAGCCCCAGCCCCAGCTCTGGCCCTGCTCGGCGACCACCAGCAACGGCACCAGGCCGACGGCGAGCAGCGCCGAGCCCCACCAGTCGATGCGCCGCTCGCGGCGGACGTGGTCCAGGTGGAGCACCTTGGCGATGACGACCAGCGCGAAGGCCGCGATCGGGACGTTGATGTAGAAGATCCAGCGCCAGCCCGCGGTGCCCAGGAAGCTGTCCGTGCCGGAGAGCAGACCGCCCAGCACCGGCCCGAGGACGGAGGCGCTGGCGAAGACGGCCATCATGTAGCCCTGGTAACGGGCGCGCTCGCGGGGCGGGATGATGTCGCCGATCACCGCGAGGGCGAGCGGCATGATGCCGCCGGCGCCGATGCCCTGGAACGCGCGGAACCCGGCCAGTTCGTACATCGACTGGGCCAGGCCGCACAGGGCCGAGCCGATCACGAAGATCACGATCGAAAGCATGAACAGCCGCTTGCGACCGTAGATGTCCGACAGCTTGCCGAACAGCGGCGCGGCGATCGTCGAGGTGATCAGGAACGCGGTGGTGACCCACGCCTGCGCGGACAGGTCGTTGAGGTCGTTGCCGATCGTCTTGATCGCGGTCGAGACGATCGTCTGGTCCAGCGCCGCCAGGAACATGCCCAGGACGAGGCCGGACAGGATCGTGAGTATCTGGCGATGGGACAGCGCGCCGTCCGGCGGCGCGCCTGTCTGACGGGTTGCGGAGGCGCTCATGCGCTACTGCCTTCTTTCGAGTCACTGGTGCAAGCGCCCGGTCGCGCCGCGTCGGTCATCCAATGGGCGTGGGTCGTGTCGTAGGCCGCGGTGAACCGCTCCAGGAGCCGGGTGAACTGGCCGCACTCCTCGGCCGACCAGCCGCTCACCACCTGCGCGACGAAGGCCATCCGGGCCTGCTCGTGTTCGGCGATCACGGCCCGGCCGGCGGCGGTCACCACCAGCAGGCTGGCCCGGCCGTCCATCGGGTCGGCGCGGCGCTCCAGCAGCCCGCGGCCCACCAGCGCGGCCACCTGGCGGCTGACCGTCGACAGATCCGACTGGACACTGGTGGCCAGCGCGCTCGCCCGCATCGGGCCCTCGACCGCCGCGGTGCGCAGGAGGATCTGCGTCGCCGAGTCGACGTCGTCGCTCGCCGCGGCCAGCAGCCGCGCCTTGGACCGCCGCACCGTCCGCAGCAGCTCGACCACCGCGTCCGCGACCGAAGCCACACCGGCGCCGGGCGTGCCCCGGCCCCCCTGGCCCCCGCGGTCCGCGCCGCTCTGCCCGGCAGCGGACGCCGCGCCGCTCTGGTTCACCAAAAGTGCCCACCTCCATGTCTACCGTTGCTTGTATAGCACAAGTGATTGTATAGGACAAGTGCTTGGCTTGTACAAGTAATGCCGCCCACGGCGGCCCACGGCGCGCAGCGCGCAGTCCGCATTCCGCGGCCGGTCGGAGGCGCTGGTACGCAGCCGTGGGAAACGGGAAGGGCTGGATCATGATTCCCGAGCACGACGATGTCGCGCCGCTGATCCTCCTCGCGAACTTCGCCTCCCCGGTGCCGGCGAGCCTGGACGCAAGCGAGGCGGTGCGGGGGTGGTCGCAACAGGCACCCCGGAAGGTCTGGCTGGCCCGACCCGGTGATGTGCTGGTCAGCCCCGTCCCGGTCCCGGAGGACTTCCGGCGCTACGCCGGACGGTTGCTCGGATTCCCGCACGAGACGGTGGAGATCGTCGTCGTCCCGGACCTCCCGGGCACCGGCATGCCGGCGGCCGTCCGGCAGCACGGACTCGGCGGGACCCTCCGGGAACTGGCCCGCCGACATCCGGGGACCCGGCTGCTTCCCCTGGTGCTGGACGGCGCGGCGGTGGTGCTGGCCGCCGAACTCGGCATCCAGGTCTTCCCGTTCGGGTCCGGCCGGCCCGGCGCCACCGTGCTGGGGGTGGTGGACCGGCTCAACACGAAGACCGGGTTCCGCGCCGTCGCGCACGCGCGGGGCGTCCGGATGCCGGAGGGCCTGGTGTGCCGGGGCCGGGAACTCCCCGGTGCGGTGGCGCGGATGGTGTCCAGGTTCGGGCGGGTGGTGGTCAAGGCGGACCGCTCCGCAGGCGGCCTCGGCATGCGGTTCGTCTCCCGCGACGACCCGTCCGTGGGAGCGGTGCCGGACGGAACCGGGCTGTGGGTCGTGGAGCGGTGCGTCCGTTACACGAAGGAGGTCAGCGTGCAGTGCGTCGTCGAGGCCGCCGGGCCACGGGTCGTGTTCAGCGGTGAAATGCTCACCCGGGACGGCTCGTTCACCGGCTACCGCTCACCCCTTCGCGACGTACCGCCCGACACGGTCGCGGAACTGGACGCATGGGGACTCGCCATGGGGTGGCACCTCGCCGACCACGGGTACGCCGGGCCGTACAGCATCGACGCCCTCCTGGGCGAGGACGGAACGCTGTACGCCACCGAGAGCAACGTACGGCGCACCGCGACCACCACACCGCAGGCCATGGTCACCCGCCTCAGCCACGCGGCCGGACGCCCCGCACCCGCCTGGCTCATCGCCAAACGGACGGCCCGCACCGCGCACACCTTCTCCCAGGCCGTGGAACGCCTGCACACCGCCGGACTGGCCTACGGCGCCGCACACGGAGAAGGCGTCGTCCTCTACGCGGGCAGCGCCGGCGGCCGCACCGGAGCGGGCAGCCACTGGCGCTACGCGGTGCTGGCGCCCGACGGCCCGCGCACCGAGGAACTGGAGAGCGAACTCGCCACGGTGCTGGACCTGGTCGAGCCCTGAAGCGCGCAACGGCGTTCGGGCCGTTTCGGCAGCCCGGCCGGCAGCCCGGCCGACTGGGCGCCGGCCGGTCCGCCGGGCGTACTTCGACCTTCAGGAGGGGATGGCGGCCACCACGTCGATCTCCACGAGGATGTTCATCAGGTCGGAGCCGACCGTGGTGCGCACCGGGTACGGCTCCGTGAAGAACTCCCGGTACACCGCGTCGTAGGCCGCGAAGTCCCGGCGCAGATGCTGGAGGTGGGCCGTCACCTTGACCACGTCGTCCATGGTCAGCCCGCGCGCCGCGAGCACCGCCCGCACATTGCGCAGCACCTGCGCGGTCTGCTCCGCCACCGTCTCGGGCACCGCTCCCGTGCGCGGGTCCTGCGGGCCGAACCCGGCGGTGAACAGCAGCCCGCCGGCCACCACGCCCTGGCTGTAGGCCCCCGCGGGGCGGGGCGCGTCCTTGGTGTGTACCGCCTGCTTGCTGTGCCCGCTCATCCGGTCAGGTCTCCCTCACGCTCGTTGACCGCAGCGAAGTGCCGCAGTTTGTCCTCGTCCACGCTGACGCCCAGGCCCGGTCCCTCCGGTACCCGCAGCCGCCCGTTCTCCAGGTGCAGCGGCTCGATGATGTCGTCGGCGTGCAGGTAGTACATGCTGTCGATGGCGCGGGAGAGCACCGGGGTGCTGGCGACGACCGCCAGGTGCGCGGCCGTCGCGATGCCGAGCTCCCCGCCGCTGTGCAGGTTCATACCGAGCCCGAAGGTCTCGCAGTGCGCGGCGAGCGCCTTGGTGGCCGCGATGCCGCCCCACTTGTAGACGTCACCGTGGATGACGTCCACGGCGTTCAGCCGCATCGCGGGCGCGAACTCCTCGAACCGTACGACGCACATGTTGGTGCACAGCGGTATCCGCACCTTCGCCTTCACCTGGCTCATGCCCTCGATACCGGAGCAGGGGTCCTCCAGGTACTCCAGGTTCAGCTCCTCCAGGGCGATCCCCGCCCGCACCGAATCCGGCACCGACCAGGCCGCGTTGGGGTCGACCCGCAGGTTCACCTCGGGAAGCGCCGCGCGCAGCGCCCGCAGGATCGCCACGTCGCCCCAGACGTCCGTGGTGCCCTTGAGCTTGACGGCCTCGAAGCCGCCCTCCGCCACCACCCGCACGGTGTGCTCGGCCAGCGCCTCGGCCAGCGCCGCTCCGCTCGCGCCGGGGGCGTCCGCGCGGGTGATCAGGGCCGTGATCGGGACCTCGTCACGCACCCGGCCGCCCAGCAGGTCGGTCACGGACTGCTCGGTCGCCTTGCCCATCGCGTCCCAGCAGGCGACGTCGATGGCGGCGATCGCCGCGTACCCGAGGTAGCCGTGGAAGAAGGGCACCATGTGGTGCCTGCGGTGGAAGCTCTCCAGGGCGAACGGGCTGGTGCCGATCAGCTCCTTGCCCAGCGTCTTGACGATCGCGGCGACCGGCCGGCCCCACATGGTCTCGCCCCAGCCCTCGACGCCGCTGTCGGTACGGATGCGCACCACGGTGCGGGTCTCTCCCGTCTTCGTCTCGAACGAGCTCGTGAAGGGGTTGACCAGCGGGAGGTTGACGACCCACACATCGACATCGACGATCTTCATACGCGTTCTCTCCAACTCGGTGGTGACAGGTTCGGTGCCGGCGGGCACCGGTTCAGCGGGTGGCCGCGGCGAACTCAGCGGGTGGCCGTGTCGAACGCCCGGATCGCGCGGGCCAGCCCGACGGCGCGTGCGTCCAGCAGCCGGTGGCCGCGCGCGGCGTCGGCGGACGAGGCGTCGTCGGTCGACCCGCCGACCCGGGCCCACTCGCCGTGCCGCTCCACGGTCAGGCCGGGATAGGGCGGGTGGTCGAACAAGGGCGGCGGCTGCACCGGCGCGCGGGCCGGCACGGGCGTACGTACCAGCTCCGGGTACGCCGCCAGCATCAGCGACGTCTCGAACCAGCCGGCGTGCCCCGGGGTGACCTCGGGCCGCCCGCCGTCGTCCTCCCCGGAGGTGACCGTCCAGTACGAGCAGGCCGCGACGGTGACGTCGGAGCGCAGCGCGAACCGCTTGACGGCCAGCCGCATGATTTCGTCGTTCCCGCCATGGCCGTTGACCACCATGATCCGGTGGTAGCCGGAGGTGGCGAGCGAGTCCAGCACGTCGTCGAGGACCGCCCCCAGGGTGGACGCGCTGAGCGACACCGCCGCCGCGAACAGGTGGTGCGGGCTGTGGCCGAAGGGCAGCGCGGGCAGGCGCACCAGCTCCGTACCGCCGTCGTCCTGCCCGAGCAGGGCCGTGGCCCGGTCGATCACCGCCTCGGCGAGGAGGGTGTCGGTGCCCATGGGCAGGTGGGCGGCGTGCTGCTCCTGGGAGCCGACGGGCAGCAGGGCGATGCCCCGCGCCCCGGCCGCGCGCACCTCCTGCCAGGTCGACTCGGTCAATCTCGTCTGGATCACAGCACTACCTTCCTGAAACCCGGTCGTGGCAGAGTCGGCCCATGGCCGACGAACATTTCCCCTTGCGACTGGTGCCCGAGCTCGAACCGGAGCCGGTCGCACCGCGTGTTCCGCGCCGGTTGGGGGCGGTCGAGCTGGTGCCCGGCCGGGTCAGGGCCGCGGTGCTGGACATGTCCGGCACCGTGGTGGAGCGGACCGAGACCGGGTACAGCGCGGCCACCGCGCGGCCCGCCGACCTCGACGCGGCGCTCGCCCGCGCCGCCCGGGTCTTCGCCGGCGGCCGGCTGGAGGGCATCGGGGTGGCGGCGGCCGGCCTGGTCGATCCCGACGCAGGGCTGATCACCGAGGTCAACGACGTGCCGGCGCTGCGCGGCTATCCGGTGGCGGCCCGGCTGGAGGCGTCGACCGGGGTGCCGGTGCGGGTGGAGCACCACGCCAGGCTCCAGGTGCTCGGCGACCGGTGGTTCGGTCCCGGCCGTGGCCGGCGCACCTTCGCGTCGGTCTCGACCGGCGAGGTGCTGGGCGTGGGCATCCTCTACGCCGGCCAGGTGCTGGCCCCGCCCGGCGGCCGCAGCGGCGCCCACATGACGGTGTCGTCCAGCGGGGAGCGCTGCACCTGCGGGGGCCGCGGCTGCTGGAAGACCGTCGCCACCACCCGCTGGCTGCACGCCAGGGCGCGGGCGGCCGGCCTGGGACAGTCCGCGTCGCTCGGCGCCCTGGTGGCACGCGAGGACGAGGCCGCGCAGCGGGTGGTCACCGAGTACGCGGAGAACGTCGCGCTGGGGCTGGTCAACGTCCAGCAGCTGTTCGCCCCCGGCCTGTTCGTGCTGCACGGCGAGGCGCGTGAGGGCGGCGAGCGGTTCCGCGGGCTGATCGAGGAGCGGCTGCGGGCCGGCCTGGTGGGGGACGGCGCGGAGCAGCCGCGGGTCCTGGTGAGCACGGCGGCGGTCGACGACGTGGCGTTGCTCGGCGGCGCCGGGCTGGTGCTGTCGCAGTTGTAGCGGTGCCGCGGCGCGACCGCCGGGCTCGTATCCGGTCATCGCGCGTCCCCGGCGACCGCGGAGCCGCCGTCGCCGGTGCCGGCCGTGCCCGTACCCGTGCTGCCTGCCGTGCCTGCCGTGCCGGTCGCGGCGATCGACGTGGCGCGGCCCCGGCGGCCCCGGCGCGGATCGGGCACCGGCACCGCGTCCAGCAGTTGCCGGGTGTACTCGTGGCGGGGGTGGCGCAGCACCTGCGCCGCGTCGCCGACCTCCACCAGCCGGCCCTGCCGCATCACGGCGATCCGGTCGGCCACCTGCTGCACGACGGCGAGGTTGTGGGAGACGAAGAAGTAGGTCAGGCCACGCCGCTGCTGGAGCTCGGCGAGCAGATCGAGGACGCGGGCCTGCACCGACACGTCCAGGGCGCTGGTCGGCTCGTCGAGCACGATCAGCCGGGGTTCGACCGCCAGCGCCCGCGCGATGGACACGCGCTGGCGCTGCCCGCCGGAGAACTCGTGCGGGTAGCGGTCCTGGATATCGGCGTCCAGGCCCACCGACTCCAGCAACTCGCCGACCCGTTCCCGGATGTACGCGCGCCCGCGCCGGCCGCGGGCGGCCGGGTCGTGGGTGACCATCGGCTCCGCCACGATGCCGGCGATGTTCATGCGCGGGTTCATGCTGGAGTACGGGTCCTGGAGGACGACCTGTATCTGGCGGCGCAGGTGGCGCAGTTCGGCGGGGGAGAGGGCGGCGAGGTCCTGCCCGTCGAACCGGACGCTGCCGGCGGTGGGTTCCATCAGCCGCAGCAGCAGCCGGGTCAGCGTGGTCTTGCCGCAGCCCGACTCGCCGACCAGCGCGAGCGTCTCGCCCTCGCCGACGGTCAGGGACACGTCGTCCACCGCGACGCTTCCGTGCCGCCCGCCGAACTCCTTGCGCAGCCCGGTCAGTTCCAGCAGTGGCCGGCGGGTCTCGGGTGCCGTGCCGGCTTCGGTGGTCATGCCAGCTCCAATCGGGGGGTGGCGGCCAGCAGCCGGCGGGTGTAGTCGTCGGCCGGGTGGTCGAAGACGTCCAGCACGTCGCCGGTCTCCACGACCGTGCCCTGGTGCATGACGGCCACCCGGTCGGCGGTCTCCGCGACCACCCCGAGGTCGTGGGTGATCAGCAGGACGGCCATGCCGTGCCGTTCCTGCAGGGAGACGAGCAGGTCGAGGATCTGCCGTTGCACGGTGACGTCCAGCGCGGTCGTCGGCTCGTCGGCGATGAGCACGCGGGGCCGGCCGACCAGCGCCGCGGCGATCATCACGCGCTGCCGCAGGCCGCCGGAGAGCTCGTGCGGGTACTGCCGGAACCGGCGTTCGGGGTCGCGAATACCGACCTCGTCCAGCGCCGCGACGGCCGCCGCACCGGCCTGCGCGCGGGACATCCCCTGGTGGTGGCGGAGCACCTCGGCGACCTGGACGCCGACCCGTCGCAGCGGGTCGAGGCTGGTCATCGGGTCCTGGAAGACCATGGCGATGTCCTGGCCCCTGATCCGGCCGAGCTCCTTCTCGGAGACCGTGAGCAGGTCGCGCCCTTCGAAGAGGACCCGGCCGCCCGCGTAGACGCACGGCGGCTGCGGGTTGAGCCGCAGCACCGACAGGGCGGTGGCGGTCTTGCCGCTGCCGGACTCGCCGACGACGGCGAGCGTCTCGCCCTGCGCCAGGCGCAGGTTGACGCCGCGGGCGGCGTGCACGGTGGTGGTGTCCAGCCGGAAGTCGACGCTCAGGTCGGCGATCTCCAGGACCGGTTCGGTGGTCGGTGCGCCGGTGGTGACCGGCTCGTGGCCGGTCTTCGGCTGGTCAGTGGTCTTCGGCTGGTCAGTGGTCATCGGCGGTACGCCTTCGGGTCCGCGACGTCCCGCAGGGCGTCGCCGGTGATGTTGATGGCGAGCGAGGTGAGCATCAGCGCGATGCCGGGGAAGACCGCGACCCACCAGGAAGTGCCCAGGTACAGCTGGCCGTCGGCGAGCATCGACCCCCAGGTGACGGTCTCCTTGGGCACGCCCAGTCCCAGGTAGCTCAGCGACGCCTCGGCGACGATCGCGGCGGCGATGTGCAGCGTCCCGATGGTGGCCAGCGGCGCCATCACGTTGGGCAGCAGGTGGCGGCGCATGATGGCGACGTCGGTGACGCCGATGGCCCGCGCCTCGGTGACGAAGTCGCGGGAGCGCAGCGACATCACCTCCGAGCGCACCACCCGGGCGTACGACACCCAGCCGGTGATGCCCAGCACCAGGATCACGTACCACAGGCCGGAGCCGAAGAACCCGACGATGGCCAGCGCCAGCAGGATCGAGGGGAAGGCGAGCTGGACGTCGGCCAGTCGCATCAGCACCCGGTCGGGCCAGCCGCCGAAGTAGCCGGCCGCCAGGCCGATCACGGTGCCGATCACGCCGGCCAGCAGCGCCGCTCCGGCGCCGACCAGGATCGAGACCCGGGTGCCGTAGATGACCCGGGAGAGCATGTCGCGGCCGAGCTGGTCGGTGCCCAGCAGGTGGCCGCCGCTGCCGCCGTGCTGCCAGGCGGGCGGCTTGAGTCGCATCAGCAGGTCCTGCGAGTTCGGGTTGTCGGGCGCGAGCAGCGGGGCGAAGACCGCGGCGATCAGCAGGATCGCCAGGACGGTGAGCGCGGCCACGGCGAGCTTGTTGCGCAGCAGGGAGCCCAGGGCGGCGGAGCGCCGGCCGCGGGTTGCCCCGCGGGCGGGGGCCGCGGCGGGTGCGGCTGGTGAGGTAAGGGTCATCGGGAGTTCCTCACCCTCGGGTCGAGGAGGCTGTAGGAGAGGTCGACCAGCAGGTTGACCACGACGAAGGTGGTCGCGAAGAACAGCACGGTCGCCTGGACCAGCGGGAAGTCGCGGTTGGAGATGGCCTCGATGGTCAACTGGCCGACGCCGGGCCAGGAGAAGACCTGCTCGGTGAGGATCGCGCCGCCCAGCAGGCTGCCGACCTCCAGGCCGATCACCGTGACCACCGGCAGCGACGCGTTGCGCAGGCCGTGCGTGAGCACCGTCTTCACCGGGCCGAAGCCCTTGGCGCGGGCGGTGCGGATGTGGTCGGAGGAGAGCACGTCGATCAGCGACGAGCGCAGCAGCCTGGCGACGACCGCGATGGAGTAGACGGAGAGCGTCACGGCCGGCAGCACGAGGTTGGCGACGGTGCCGTAGCCGGAGGCGGGCAGGGCGTGCAGGCCCACCGCGAAGACCAGGATCAGCAGGATGCCGACCCAGAACGGCGGGGTGGACTGCCCGAGCAGGACGCCGGTCATGATGCCGCGGTCCGAGGCGCGGCCGCGCCGCATGGCGGCCACGATGCCGGCGGGCACGGCGATGACGAGGGTCACCACCAGGGCCGCGGCGGCGAGTTCCAGGGTGGCCGGCAGTCGGTCGGCCAGCACATGGCCGACGGGTTCGTTGTAGGAGATGGAGTTGCCGAAGTCGAAGTGCAGCAGGCCCCAGATGTAGTCGAGGTACTGCGTGATCAGCGGCTTGTCCAGGCCGAGGCTGGCGCGCAGCACCGACTCCTGCTTGGCCGTGGCGTCCGGCGGGAGCAGCAGCTTGACCGGGTCGCCGGAGAGCCGGACGAGGAAGAAGGAGACGGTCGCGGTGCACAGCAGGACCAGCAGCGCGGTGCCGACCCGGATCAGGATCGCGCGCAGCAGTCCGGCGCGGACGTCGAGCCGGGACCGTCCTGTGCCAGCGGTGCGCGGCGGCCGGAGGGTGAGGTCGCTCATCAGGAGATCTCCGCACTCTGCATGGCCAGCACGCCGGCGGACCCCGGCTTCCAGCGGGGGCGGTCGTTGCGGGCGTAGATGTTGTCGATCTGGTAGAGCGGTACGAAGGGGGCTTCCCGCTGGATCAGTTGCTGGAGGTCGAAGAAGGCGCGCTTGCGCTCCGCCGGGTCCCCGGACAACTCCTCGATGTCGATGAGGCGGTCCGCGTCCTTGTTGTGCCACCTGCTCTGGCGGCGGTCGCTGCGGACGTTGGACTGGAGCATGCTCTCCCCGTCCAGCGTCCATACGGTGCTGGCGGCCAGGTACATCGGCCCGAGCGCGTTGTGGTCGTCGGAGGTGAGCCGGTCGGCGTAGGTTCCGGGGTCCAGCAGTTGGACCTTGGCGTGCACGCCGGCGCGGGAGAGCAGGCCGGAGATCGCCTCGGCGACGTTGGAGTCGATGTTGGAGGCGGTCAGTTGGGTGGAGAACCCGTTCGGGTGGCCGGCCTCGGCGAGCAGTTTGCGGGCGGTGTCCAGGGAGCGGGTGAACGGCTTGATGGAGGGGTCGAAGCCGAACGCGCCGCGGGGGATCATCGCGGGCACCTCAGTGGCCTTGCCGCCGAGCACCGCCTTGATCAACAGCGGTACGTCCACGGCGTGGTTGAGCGCCTGGCGTACCCGAGGGTCCTTCAGGGGCCCGTCCGCCAGGGTGTTCAGCGACAGGTAGGAGGTCCTGACGCCCGTGAAGCCGTCCAGCTTGACGCCGCCGTAACCGTCCAACTGCTGTGCCGCGTCAGGGGTGAGGCCGGCCACGAGGTCGACCTGGCCGCTTTGCAGCGCGGCGAGCGAGGAGGACGGGTTGGGCTGCGGTCGGAACACCAACTCGTCGATGTGCGGGCGGCCTTGCCAGTGGCCGGGGAAGGCCCGCATCCGCAACTCGTGGTCGCGCTGCCAGCGGACGAAGGTGAACGGCCCGGTGCCGACCGGGTGTTCGGCGAACCCGGCGTCCCCGACCTTGGCCAGGTAGCGCGGCGGGACGACCACGCCGCCGAAGAGCGAGAGCTTGTCCGGCAGGATCGGGTCGTGCAGGGTCGTGTGCACGTCGACGGTGAGCGGGTCGACGACGGTGACGTCCTTGACGTAGCGCAGTTCGACGATCGGCGACTTGGTCGCGGGGGCCAGCACGCGTTCGATGCTGAACTTGACCGCCGCCGCGTCGCAGGGCTCGCCGTTGTGGAACTTCACGCCGGGGCGCAGGGTGAAGCGCCAGGTGGTCGCGTCGCGGGCGACCCAGGACAGGGCGAGCCGCGGGTGCAGGAGGTTGTCCATGCCGCGGGTGGTGAGCGTGTCGAACATGTTGATCAGGGCGTTCATCGACGTCATGTCGCCCTGTTTGTGCGGGTCCATGGTCTTGGGGTCGCCGGGCTGGGACACCCGCAGGACGTTGCCCGCGCTGCTGGCGGGGCTGGTGCCACACCCGGTGAGCAGTGCCGGAGCCGCGACAGCCGGGATCAGCAGGCCGCCGAACCGCAGAATGTCGCGGCGGGACGGGCGATTGCGGTCCACGTTCCTCCCTTGACGAAGTCGTTCCATTGGACAGCACATCCGTTCCGGCAGATGGAATGATGGGCTAAGCTAAGCGACATGGCGAAGATGGTCAACACTCGAATCGACGAGCAGAGTCGAGAGCGGGGCCGCGCGAAGGGTCCGATCGACAAGGCGATGGAAGTGCTGGAAGCGCTCGTCGAACCCGGTGGGCCGCACCGGTTGGGCGATCTCGCACGGCGCACCGGCCTGACGAAACCGACCGTCCACCGCCACCTGCAGACCATGGCCGAGTTCGGCTTCGCCCAGCCCGTCGACGGCGGCCGCTACCGGGCCGGACCGCGGCTGCTGGGTCTTGCCGCCGCCGCCCTTGACGACGGCCAGGACCTGCGGCTGGCCCGCCCCGTGCTGGCCGAACTGCACCGCCGCACCGGCCAACTCGCCTACTACGCCGTACGGCACGGGGATGACGCGGTCCATCTGGAACACTCCGATTCGCCTCCGGAGTTCCGGATGGGCGCGCGGCCCGGCGGCCGTACGCCCCTGTACCGCAGCGGACCCGGCCTGGCGATGCTCGCCGCGCTGCCGCCGCAGGAGTGCGCCGAGGTGCTCGACGGCGTGCCGCCGGAGGCGTGGGCCGCGCACCCGCTCGGCGACCCCGAGGCGATCCGCGCGGTGCTGCGGGAGGCCGCCGAGCGCGGCTACGCGGTCGACGACGGATACGGCGAGCCCGACGTGCGCTCGGTCGCCGCGCCCGTGCTCGACGAGACGGGGCAGGTGATCGGCGCGGTCGGCATCTGCGGGCTGACGTTCACCCTCGACCAGGAGAGCGTGCGGCTGTTCGGCCCGATGGTGCGCGCCGCCGCCCGGTCCGTCTCCGCGGGCCTCGGCGGCCGGGGGCCGGCGCTGGGCGTGGTGGGCCGGACCGCGGGGGAACGGGACGCGGCAACGGACGGGGGCCGGGCATGAGTTCCCTGGGCGATCTGCTCGCCGCCGGCCGGGAGCGGGGTGTCCACTCCGCGGCGGCGTGGTCCGTCGGCGACGCCGCCGGCACCCTGGACCGGGGCTGGACCGGCACCAGGAGCTGGGGCGGCGAGGCACTGGACGGTGACGACCTGTGGGACCTCGCCTCGGTCACCAAGCCGGTGGTCGGGCTCGTGGTGATGGCCCTGGTCGACGAGGGCACGCTGCGGCTGACCGACACCATCGGCGACCATCTGCCGGAGTACCGGGGCGGCGACAAGGCGGAACTGACGATACGTCAACTCCTCGCCCACGTCTCCGGCATCCCCGGCCAGGTCCCCCTCTACCGTGAACACCCCACGCGGGCCGCCCTGTTGGAGGCGATCCGCCTGCTGCCGCTCACGGCCGAACCCGGGACGCTCGTCCAGTACTCCTCGCAGGGGTTCATCATCCTGGGCCTCGTCGCGGAGGCCGCCGCCGGCGAGACCCTGGACGTCCTGGTGGAGCGGCTGGTGTGCGGCCCGCTCGGGATGACCGGCACCGGGTTCCGTCCGGACGCCGAGGCCCGGCGGCTCGCGGTGGCCACCGAGGACTGCCCGTGGCGCGGCCGGGTCGTGGTCGGCGAGGTGCACGACGAGAACGCCGTGGTACTCGGCGGAGTCGGCGGCCACGCCGGCCTGTTCGCCCCGCTCGCCGACATGGAACGGCTCGGCCGATCGCTGGCCGGCGGCGCCCGGGAACTGCTCCACCCCCACACCTTCGAGCAGATGACTGCCGTCCACACCGAGGGCCTGGCGCTACGGCGCTGCCTCGCCTGGCAGGGCCAGGACCCCTCGAACTCGCCCGTCGGCCAGTCCTTCGGCCCCCGCGCCTACGGCCACACCGGCTTCACCGGCACCAGCGTCTGGATCGACCCCGACACCACCCGCTACGCCGTCCTCCTCACCAACCGCGTCCACCCCTCCCGCACCGCCGACGGCATCACGCCAGTCCGCCGCGCCTTCCACGACGCGGCGGCGCAACTGCTCCCCGCGAACGGGAAATCCCGGCGATAGCCCGGTTCCGCGCCGCGCCCCGGCACCACCGGCTTCAGGTCGCGAGCCCGCCGCCTATCGTGCACCAGGTCGTTACCCGCGAACGGCCTTCCCCGCGGCGCCGTACGGCAGTCGAGCACGCGCGGCGGGTCTTGCGCAGTCCCGGGCGTGGAGGTGGCGCCGCGTCAGCTCGACTCGTCGCGCAGCCACTGCTGCTGCGCGCTGAAGAGGGTGGGCAGCCGGATCGAGGCGAGCACGGAACGCAGTTCGCCGCGCTGCGTTCCGCCGACCAGGACGGCCGCGGAAACCTCCCGCCAGTCCGTGACGGTGTCCAGCCGTTCCATGTCCGCGCAGCTCAGTCCGGCGAGGTCGAGCGGAATGACCGTGTGGCTGAGGTGCCAGATGCCGATGTCGACCTGGCGGCGCAGCACCGCTGTCGGGACTTCGGGGAACCGGCAGGCGACGTAGGTGTAGCCGCGGTCGGAGGGGAAGGCCGACTGCGTGAGGAGAACGTGGTCCGGTGAGTCGTGGTCGATCGCGACTCGGGTGCCGGGGCCGAGCGGACTGTCGTTCGTGCGGGTGACCGCGACGAGGCGGTGGGGCGCGTAGTAGGTTCCCGGCGCCAGCGTCAGTGAGGGCGCTGCGGCGGAGCTTTGGGCCGCACCGCGATACGCGCCGGACGAGACGACGGCGAGGTCGTACTCGCCGTTCTGGAGGGCGTCGAGGCGACGGGTGCCGCCGCGCCGGTGGCGGATGGTGTGGGGCACGCCCAGTTCGGTGAGTTCACCGGCGAGGGCTTCGGTCAGGGCGTCGATCTCGGCCGGCCCGCTGGGCGGAAAGAGCAGCCGCAGCGGGGCCAGCCCGGCGATGTGCCAGGCCGCGCCGACATGGAGCGACCCGACGGTGCGCCCTTGGTGGCCGTGCGACGCCGTGACGAGCGCCTCCTGGTCGGCGAGCGCTTTGATGGCCCGCTGGACGGTGCCCGCGCTGGCTCCCACGGTGCGCAGGTAGTGACTGTTGGTGGGGAGCGTCTTTCCGACGCCGACCCGCAACGCGTCCACCACGATCGCGCGCAGCACCTGGTCCAGCGGCCGACGGGCGGCCGGAGCGGGAGGCAACTGGTTCGTGCCGTGCACCTGGGTACTCCCGCTTCTCTCGCTCGCGCGACAAGGCCGCACGGTACGGCCCTGGGCTGATCACGTTACAGCGCGCACATGATCGGGTCACAGCACGCACACCGTTGACACCTCGGCATCTCCCGCCGTACGTTTGCTCCAAAATTCGAGTACTCCAAATATGGAGTACTCTGGAACGGTAATCGGCCGAGGGAGTCCGGGATGCATCTCACGCTGGAAGCGGTGGCGGCTGCCGCCGCGGGGGGCCTGTTCGCCGCCGCTGTCGGAGCCCTGGCGGCATTCGTGCTGTGCGGGCTGATGATCATGGTGGGAGTCGCCGGTGTGATCGGCGCGGGAAACCCCTGGTTCCTGGAGCACGTCGCACTCGGCGAGTGGTTCGGGCCGCACATCGCCTTCGCCGGCGCGGTCGGCGCGCTCGCCTACGCGGCGCGGCGCGGGAAGACGACCACCGGTCGTGACATCGTGCCCGGGCTGCTCGCCCTGGCGGACCCGGGAACCCTGCTCGCGGGCGCGGCCTTCGGAGTGCTCGGCCTTGTCGTGCAGAGCGCTCTGAACACGAGCGACTGGATGACGCAGTACTCCAACACCACCGCGATCACCGTGGTCGCCTCGGCGATCGTCGCGCGGCTGGTGTTCGGCCGGACCGGCCTGTTCGGCACCGCGGAGGTCACCCGGCTCAGAGAACGCTTCCGCACCACGCCGACGGCGGCGTGGCTGCCGGCGCAGGAGAAGCCGGCGATGGCCGGCCTGCTCGGTCTCGCCGTCGGGTTCCTGGCGTCCTGGTCGGCGGTCGAACTGGTACGGACCGACCCGTCGCTGGGCCTTGCGGCCGGTGTCCTCGCCTTCGGCGTCTCAGCGCTGTCCCTGGTCTTCCTGGCCACGCCGATCGCCGTTCCCGCCACCCACCACATCACGTCCGTCGCCGCCGCGACCGGCCTGGCGTTCTCCTCCGTATGGGTGGGCGCGCTGGCCGGCTTGGCCACAGCCCTGGTCGGTGAGGGAGCCTCACGGCTCTTCTTGATCCACGGCGACACCCATATCGATCCCCCGGCCGTGGCGATAGCCGTCATGACGCCGGCCTGCCTGACGCTGGCCACCGTCCTCACCTGACGGTGCCGGCCCGGGACCACCACGCATCAACAGAAGGAACAAGGAACACCGTGCCTGACATCTCGCCCCTCCTGGACCAGCTCGCCGCCGACCTCGGGATCGACGCGGTCAGTACCGACCCGGTGGCTCTGGCCGCGACCAGCCACGACACCTGGCCGGTGGCCACCAAGTGGAACCTGCAGGGCAAGCACCCCTACATGGCGCAGGCCGTCGTCAGGGCAGCGACCGAGCAGGACGTCGTGACGGTGATGCGCGCCGCCGGCGCCGCCGGCACACCGGTGACGACCCGGGCACTGGGCTCGTCCGTGACCGGGCAGCCGCTCCCGACCCGTGGCGGCATCGTCCTGGACGTCTCCGGCCTGGTCGGGCCCCCGGTCATCGACGAGATCGACATGACGGTGACCGTGCCGGCCGGCAACAACGGCGGAGAACTCGAGGACGCGCTCAACGCGGCCGGATGGACCATGCGCTTCTCCCCGCAGTCGTTGTACCGCTCGTCGGTCGGCGGGTGGCTGGCCACGTTGGCCACCGGCCAGTTCTCCTCCCGCTACGGCGGGGTCGAGGACCTGGTCGTCGCCTACCGCGTCGTGCTGGCCACCGGCGAGGCCGTGGAACTCAAGGCGTCCCCGAGGGCGGCCATGGGACCGGACCTGCGTCAGCTGTTCCTCGGGTCGGAGGGCACCCTCGGCGTGGTCACCCAGGTCACCTGCAAGATCATTCCGCTGCCGAAGGAGCGGTTCCTCCAGACCTTCCGGCTGCCCGACCTGGCAGCGGGCCTGGACGTCATGCGCGAGCAGGCGGCGCTCGGCCTGAAGCCCTTCCTGCTCCGGCTCTATGACATCGACGAGGCCCGTCACGCCCTGAACGACAAGGACATCGACCGTCCCGTGCTGTTCGCCGGCACCGAAGGCGAACCGGCCATCGCGGCCGCCGAACTGGACGTCCTGACCGCTCTGGCCACCGCACGCGGCGCCGACCTGCTGGGCCCGGAGCCGGCGGCGGCGTGGATGGGGCGCCGGTTCGACTTCTCCACGGTGGAGAACCACCTCAACGCTCCCGGCGGCTTCGCCGAGACCATCGAGGTCGCCCACACCTGGCGGCACATCCTGGAACTCCACCGGGCGATGAAGGAAGCCCTGGCACCCTTCGCGGACGAAGTGCTCGCGCACTTCTCACACGTGTACACGCAAGGGACCTCGATGTATCTCATCCTGCTCGGCCACGCGCCCGACGACGCCGCGGCCACCGAGCGCCTGGAGAGGATCTGGGCGACCGCGATGGAGGTCTGCCTCCAGCACGGTGCCGAGCTGTCCCACCACCATGGCGGCGGACTCGCCCGCTCGCCGTACTCGCGCCGCTCCCTGGGCTCGGCCCACCTCGTCCTGCGCAAGCTCAAGCACGCGCTGGACCCCGACGCCCTGCTGAACCCCGGCAAGCTCGGTCTGTGACCGGCCCCGGCCCCCATCCCTCCCGGCACCGCTTCGACCGCGGTGCACTCCCAGGATACGGAGCTCAATGATGAGTAACCCATCCCGTCTTCTCGTCATCGACGAGGGCACCACAGGAACCCGCGCCCTGGTGTTCGACGCCGCGGGCGCCGTGCGCGGCCGCGCCTACAGCGAGTTCACCCAGTTCCATCCGGCTGCCGACCGGGTCGAACACGACCCCGAGGAGATCTGGCGACTCACCTCGGCCCGCATCGCCGACGCCCTGCGGGAGAGCGGCACCCGGGCCGCGGAACTGTCCGGCATCGGTATCACCAACCAGCGCGCCACGACGGTGCTGTGGGACCGCAGCACCGGCCAGGCGGTCGCGCCGGCCATCGTCTGGCAGGATCTGCGGACCGCGGCGATGGCGGACCGGCTGCGGCCCGAATGGGGGCAGGCCGTCCAGGCCCGTACGGGCTGGACACTGGCCCCGGTCTACTCGTCGCTGTCGCTGTGCTGGATGCTGGAGCACGACAAGGACCTGGCCAGGCGCGCCGAGGCCGGCGAACTGGCCTTCGGCACCATGGACTCCTGGCTCATCCACCGCCTGTCCGGCGGCGCCGTCCACGCGATCAGCGCGTCGAACGCCGCGGTCACCGGCTCCTACGACCTGCTCACGGACTCCTGGTACCGCGACTGGCTCGGCGCGCTCGGACTGCCGATGAACCTGTTCCCGCCGGTCGTCGACGACTCCGGCCTCATCGCCACCACCGACCCCGCCGTCCTCGGGGCCGAGGTGCCGATCGCCGCAGCGGTCGCCGACCAGTCGGCGGCGCTGTTCGGACAAGGATGCGTCCGCCCCGGCGACGCCAAGACCACCCACGGCACCGGGACCTTCCTCGACGTCAACACCGGTAGCGAACCGGTGATCTCCCGGCACGGGCTCAGCACCATCATCGCCTGGCGCCGCAACGGCCGGACCACCTACGGCCTGGAGGGGTACGCCCCGGTCACCGGCGCGGCCGTGCAGTGGCTGCGCGACGGGGCCGAACTGCTCGGCAGCGCCGCGGAGACGGAGGAACTGGCCCGCGGCGTCGAGGACAACAACGGCGTCTACTTCGTCCCGGCCCTGACCGGCCTCGGCGCCCCGTCCTGGGACTCCAGCGCGCGCGGCCTGCTCATCGGCATCTCGCCGGGCACCACCCGCGGCCATCTGGCGCGCGCGGCGCTGGAGGGGATCGTCTACTCCATCAAGGACTTCATCGAGCTGATGTCCGAGGAGTCCGGACGCGCCGTCACCTCGCTGCGGGCCGACGGCGGCGCCTCCGCCAACGACTTCCTGCTCCAGTTCCAGGCCGACATGCTCGGCGCGGTGATCCACCGGCCCTCGAACGTCGAGGCGACCGCGTCGGGGGCCGCCTACCTGGCCGGCCTCGCGGTCGGCACCTGGTCCGACCCCGAGGAATGCTTCCGGGCCACCGGCGACGACGCGGTCTTCGTTCCGGCGCTGGACGACGCCTCCCGAGACGCCCAGTACACGCAGTGGAAGCGTGCGGTCGAGCGCGCGAAAGGATGGGCCGTACAGCAATGAAGCGATTCTCGCCGTCAGAACTGCCCACCGAGGCCGACCTCCTCGTCATCGGCGGAGGCATCACCGGGGCGTCGGTCGCCCGGGACGCCGCGATGCGCGGACTGTCCGTGGTCCTGGTCGACCGCGACGACTTCGCCGGCGGCACGTCCAGCCGGTCGTCGAAACTCATCCACGGCGGCCTGCGGTATCTCCAGACGTACCAGTTCAAGATGGTCCACGAGTCGGTCCGCGAGCGCGAGGTCATGATGCGCATCGCACCCCACCTGGCCGACCTCCAGCCGTTCATGTACCTGGTCTACGAGGGCTACCCCGAAGGACGGGCGCTCCTCAACCTCGGCCTGACCTTCTACGACGCCTTCTCCAGGGCGCCGTTGAGGCGGTGGCACCGGATGCTGGGCCGCGACGCGGTGCTGCGGCGCGAGCCGCACCTCAACGCCACCGGCCTCAAGGGCGCCGGGCTCTACCACGACGCCCTCACCGACGACGCCCGCCTCGTCATCGACGTGCTGGAGTCCGCGTCCCGGGCCGGAGCGCTGCTGGGCAACCACCGCGAGGTCACGGGCTTCATCCGGGACAGCGGCCGGATCGCGGGCGCCGAGATCGTCGACCGGCTCACCGGCGAGCACATCACCGTACGGGCCAAGAGCGTGGTGAACGCCGCCGGCCCGTGGGTGGATCGCGTCCTCGGACTGGAACGCGCACCCGAACACCCCACGCTGCGCCCCACCAAGGGTGTGCACATCGTGCTGCGCACCGAGGACTTCCCGCTCCGTACCGCCGTGTTCCTGCGGTCCCCCTCGGACTCCCGCGTCGTGTGGCCGACTCCCTCGGGCGATGGCCGGCACGTCTATGTCGGCACCACCGACACCGACTTCACCGGTTCGCTGGACGATGTCGTCGGCGACGAGGAGGACTTCGCGTACCTGCTCGAAGCCGCCAACCACGCGCTGCCCGGGGCGCACGTCGACAGCAGCCACATCGTCGCCTCCTGGGCGGGGCTGCGTCCCCTGATCGCCCCCGTCCCGGGAACATCGAACTCGGCGGCGTCACGCGAGCACAGCATCACCGTCGGCGACTCGGGCCTGATCACCGCCGCCGGCGGAAAACTGACCACCGCCCGTCTCATGGCGGCCCAGATCGTCGACACGGCCGCCGGTCAACTCGCCGACCGGTGGGGGTCGCGGAGCCTGCCGCCGTCCACCACCGGCAAGGTCCCGATCTCCGGCGGCGACCCCGGCGAACTCGCCCGCGCCCGGCACGCGCTGACCACCGCGCCCGTCGCGGAAGCCACCCGGCAGCGCTGGCTGCGCCGGTACGGAGGCAACGCCGCTCTGCTGGCCCGCGCGGCCACCCGGCACGCGGCGGACGGCGAACCGATCGGCGACAGCGTGCTCACCCCTGCCGAGATCAGGCACGCCGTCGTCCACGACATGGCCATGACCGTGTCGGACGTCCTCGTCCGGAGAACCGGCTCCTTCTTCTGGTCCGCCGACGGCGACGCCGCCGCCATCGACCGGGTCTCCGACGCGCTGGAAGCCGAACACGGCTACTCGCCGCAGGTCAGGGCCCAGCAGCAGGCCGACTACAGGCACTGGGTTGCCCGCAACCGGGGAACCCGGCCGCACTGAGCCCGCCGGCACGGCCGGCCCGTTCCGGCTCAGCAGCGCGGGAGCCGCCCCCGGTCGGCTTTACGGACCCGCCGGTGCGGACCGCGGGCGGGGCGGCTGTCCGCGTCGGCCGGGACGGCGGACTCGTCGAGGAGTTCACTCGTCACGGGCAGGACGGTACCGGCCGGCGTTCGGCCTGCGGCCCGGGGCGTTGACGTGTGCGGTGACGTGGGCCGGGGTCAGTGCGCGGTTGTCCAGGGCGGGGTCCAGGTGCCGGGGGCGTTGTGGGCC
>NZ_JACEGK010000057.1:0-21822 GCF_056859195.1 Streptomyces sp. NH27 | reverse complement strand
TGCTGTGCCTGCCGGCCGCCGGCTAGTCCTTCTCCGTCACCTCGTCGATGACCGCCTGCGCCACCGCCTGCATCGACATCCGACGGTCCATCGACGTCTTCTGGATCCACCGGAACGCCGCCGGCTCGCTCAACCCGTACTTCGTCTGCAACACGCTCTTCGCCCGGTCCACCAGCTTGCGCGTCTCCAGCCGCAGCGACAGGTCGGCGATCTCCGCTTCCAGGGCACGCAACTCCTGGAACCGGCTCACCGCCATCTCGATCGCCGGCACCAGGTCGCTCTTGGTGAACGGCTTCACCAGGTACGCCATCGCGCCCGCGTCCCTGGCCCGATCCACCAACTCCCGCTGGGAGAAAGCGGTCAGCATCAGTACCGGTGCCAGCTTCTCCCCGGCGATCTGCTCCGCCGCGCTGATCCCGTCCAGCACGGGCATCTTCACGTCCAGGATCACCAGGTCCGGGTGCAACTCCTGGGCGAGCTTCACCGCCACCTCGCCGTCGCCGGCCTCCCCGACGACGGAGTACCCCTCCTCCTCCAGCATCTCCTTCAGGTCCAGCCGGATCAGCGCCTCGTCCTCGGCAATGACGACACGCGTGGTCACGGGCGGCACATGCGCGGAAGCGTCGTCCTGCGCGGGGGTGGGCTCGTCGGGGGCGCTCACGGTGCGGTGCTCCTCGGGTCATGGCGTGTGGTACAGCCATGAGCCTACCTAGCTGCGATGCCGTGCATCCACACGGTATGCTTTGCGCAGCAAGCTCGCCGGGTTGGCGGAACGGCATACGCGGATGTCTCAAACACATCTGTCCGAGAGGGCATGCGGGTTCGAATCCCGCACCCGGCACCCTCACTCTCCTTCGAATCATAGGCGTTAACCACCCGATCGGGTGGTTATGGCCTTCCGTTCGTACGCCTGTGCGATGTCGGCGTGATGCTTGAACCGTGTCCACTCCAGAGATCCGCCGCGCGGCCGTCGACCTCGTACGTACCGGTGTGACCAACGCCGAAGCGGCCCGCCGACTTGGCGTGCCCGCCGGCACGGTCGGCTACTGGGTGCACCTTGACCGGGCGGAACGCGGCGAGTGCCCCGGCCGCAAGCGACCCTGCCACCGCTGCGACGGCGCCCCCCTGGACCGGCCCGCCTACAGCTACCTGCTCGGTCTCTACCTGGGGGACGGCCACGTCAGCCGGTACTCCGGGCACCGCGTGCCGAGCCTGTCGATCACCTGCGCTGACGACTGGCCCGGCCTGATGGACGCCGCCGAGGCCGCGATGCGGGCGGTCCTCCCCTTCAACCGGACCAGCCGCCTGCGCCGGACCGGCTGCCACGTCGTGAAGGCGTACTCCAACCACCTCTACTGCCTCTTCCCGCAGCATGGGCCCGGCAAGAAACATGAGCGCGCGATCGTTCTCGAGCCGTGGCAGCGGCAGATCGTGGCCGTGTATCCCTGGGAGTTCATCCGTGGCCTGATCCACTCCGACGGATGCCGGGTCACCAACTGGACCGTCCGCACCGTCGCAGGGCAGCGCAAGCGCTACGAGTACCCGCGCTACCTGTTCACCAACGTGTCCGACGACATCAGGCAGTTGTACTGCGACGCCCTTGACGCGGTGGGCGTGGAGTGGAAGGTGACCCGGCGGGCTGGCCGGCCCTACAACATCTCCGTCGCGCGCCGGGAGGCGGTTGCGGTGATGGACCTGCACGTGGGCCCCAAGTACTGAGTACCGAGGCCCGTACGCGGGATCAGGCGGTTGTGGTTGTGGGTGGGGAAGCGGGGCGGAGCATGCAGGTGAGGCGGGCGGTGCAGACGCGTTTGCCGGTGGCGTCGTCGGTGATGACGATCTCGTAGCTGGCCGAGGAGCGCCCGCGGTGGACGGGCGTCGCGGTCCCGGTCACGGTGCCGGTGCGCACGCTGCGGTGGTGCGTCGCGTTGAGGTCGACGCCGACCGCGATCTTGTTGGGCCCGCCGTGCAGCATTGCCCCGACCGACCCGAGGGTCTCCGCCAGGACCGCGGAGGCGCCGCCGTGCAGCAGCCCGTACGGCTGGGTGTTGCCCTCGACGGGCATGGTGCCGACCACCTTGTCGGCCGCGGCCTCGGTGATCTGGATACCCATCCGGTTGCCCAGAGCGCCGGCCGAGAACAGGGCGGGCAGGTCGATGCCGAGTCCGGCGTACTGCGCGAGGGTCTCCGGGGAGAACTGGGTGGTGGTCTGCTCGCCCATGCGGGTCGGCTCCGTTCTGCGGTTGTGCGACCAGGTTGTGCGACCGGCCGGTGCGGCCGGGCCGTGCAGATCGAGGGTAGAGGCCGGTCGAGGGTAGAGGCCGGTCGGGGGTGCGGGCCGGTCGGGGTCAGGGCCGGCCGGGTCCGTGGGGTTCGAGCCGGATCACCACGGACTTCGACGCGGGGGTGTTGCTGGTGTCGGCGGTGTGGTCGAGCGGGACCAGTACGTTCGTCTCGGGGTAGTACGCGGCGGCGCAGCCGCGGGGGGTGGCGTAGTGCACGACGCGGAAGCCGTCGGCGCGGCGTTCGGTGCCGTCGGTCCACTCGCCGACGAGGTCGGCGTAGTCGCCGTCGGCGAGGCCGGCCGCGGTGGCGTCGTCGGGGTGGACGAGGACGACACGGCGGCCGCCCTTGATGCCGCGGTAGCGGTCGTCCAGGCCGTAGATGGTGGTGTTGTACTGGTCGTGCGAGCGGAGCGTCTGGAGCAGCAGCCGTCCGGCCGGGACTTCGGGGTATTCCAGGGGTGCGGCGGTGAAGTTGGCCTTGCCGGTGGCGGTGGGGAAGGTGCGGCTGTCGCGGGGCGCGTGCGGGAGGGTGAAGCCGCCGGGGCGGCGGACGCGGGTGTTGAAGTCGTCGAAGCCGGGGACGACGCGGGCGATGCGGTCGCGCACCCGGTCGTAGTCGGCTTCGAAGTCGGCCCAGGGGATGGTGTGGTGGGGGCCGAGTACGGCGCGGGCGAGCCGGCTGACGATGGCGGGTTCGGAGAGCAGGTGGGGTGAGGCGGGGGCGAGGTTGCCGCGGGAGGCGTGCACCATGCCCATGGAGTCCTCGACGGTGACGAACTGGTCGCCGCCGACCTGCCGGTCCTTCTCGGTGCGGCCGAGGGTGGGCAGGATCAGGGCGCGGGCGCCGGTGACGGCGTGGGAGCGGTTGAGCTTGGTGGAGACTTGGACGGTCAGCCGTGTTGTGCGGATGGCGGCTTCGGTGACGTCGGTGTCGGGTGAGGCGGAGACGAAGTTGCCGCCCATGGCGAGGAAGACCTTGGCGGTGCCGTCGCGCAGGGCGTGGATGGCGCGGACGACGTCGTATCCGTGGTGGCGGGGCGGTGTGAAGCCGAACTCCTTCTCCAGGGCGTCGAGGAAGGCGGGTGCGGGGCGTTCGAAGATGCCCATGGTGCGGTCGCCTTGGACGTTGGAGTGGCCGCGGACGGGGCAGACGCCGGCGCCGGGGCGGCCGATGTTGCCGCCGAGCAGGAGGAAGTTGACGACTTCGCGGATGGTGGGGACGGCGTGCTTGTGCTGGGTGAGGCCCATGGCCCAGCAGACGACGATGCTCTTGGCGTCGAGGACGAGGGCGTGCAGTTCTTCGATCTCGGCGCGGGTGAGGCCGGTGGCGCGTTCGACCTCGGTCCATTCGGTGGCGCGGGCGGCGGCTTCGTACTGCTGGTAGCCGTGGGTGTGGGTGGTGAGGAAGTCGTGGTCGAGGGTGTCGGCTTCGATGAGGAGGCGGCCCAGGGCGCGGAAGAGGGCCTGGTCGCCGCCGAGCCGGATGGGCAGGTGCAGGTCGGACAGCACGGTGCCGCGGCCGGCCAGGCCGGTGGCGGTCTGGGGGTTCTTGAAGCGTTCGGTGCCGGCTTCGGCGAGCGGGTTGACGGTGACGATGCGGGCGCCGCCGCGTTTCGCTTTTTCCAGGGCGGAGAGCATCCGCGGGTGGTTGGTGCCGGGGTTCTGGCCCGCGACGATGATCAGTTCGGCGCGGTGGAGGTCTTCCAGCAGGACGCTGCCCTTGCCGACGCCGAGGGTTTCGGTGAGGGCGGAGCCGGAGGATTCGTGGCACATGTTGGAGCAGTCGGGGAGGTTGTTGGTGCCGTAGGCGCGGGCGAAGAGCTGGAAGAGGAAGGCGGCTTCGTTGCTGGTGCGGCCGGAGGTGTAGAAGACGGCTTCGTCGGGGCTGTCCAGGGTGCCGAGTTCGCCGGCGATGATCTCGAACGCCCGCTCCCAGGGCACGGCTTCGTAGTGGTCGGCGCCTTCGGGCAGGTACATCGGCTGGGTGATGCGGCCTTGCTGGCCGAGCCAGTAGCCGCTGCGGCGGGCCAGGTCGGAGACGGGGTGCGCGGCGAAGAAGTCGGGGGTGACCCGGCGCAGTGTCGCCTCTTCCGCGACGGCCTTCGCGCCGTTCTCGCAGAACTCGAAGGTGTGGCGCTGCTCGCCTTCCGGCCAGGCGCACCCGGGGCAGTCGAAGCCGCTCTTCTGGTTGACCTTCAGCAGGGTCAGCGCGGCCCTGCGGGCGCCCATCTGGGCTTCGGCGATCTTCATGCTCCGCGCGACCGCGGGCAGCCCCGCGGCGGCGTGCTTCGGCGCGCCGACGCGCGGCGCGTCCTGGACAGGGTCACCGGTGGGGGGCTTCTTCGCCATACGGCCACTGTATTGCCGCCGGCTCGCCTCCGGGCCCTACGGTCCCCGTGCGGGCGCGAACACGCTCCCGGTCCAGCTGTGGTGGCCGGCGAGCCAAAGGGCGCGCCGGCGTCGAAAGGTGGGGGCACCTCCCAGGCGAAGCGCTGGGGGAGCCCGGAGGCGAGAAGGCGGCAAAGAGAAGAGCGGGAGTGTCGGTGGGGCGTGGGAGGATCGGATCGTGGCTGAGAAAGTATCCGGATCGAAGACGACGACCGACCGACCGCGGCTGATGCTGCTCGATGGGCATTCGCTGGCGTATCGGGCGTTCTACGCGCTGCCCGTGGAGAACTTCAACACGGTCACGGGCCAGCCGACGAACGCGGTGTACGGGTTCGCGTCGATGCTGGCGAACACGTTGCGTGATGAGCGGCCGACGCATCTGGCGGTGGCGTTCGACGTGTCGCGCAAGACCTGGCGGTTCGACGAGTTCCCGGAGTACAAGGCGACGCGGTCGAAGACGCCCGACGAGTTCAGCTCGCAGGTCGCGCTGATCGGGGAGTTGCTGGACGCGATGGTGGTGCCGCGGTTCGCGGTGGAGGGTTTCGAGGCCGACGACATCATCGCCACCTTGGCCACGCAGGCGGAGGCGCTGGGTTACGAGGTGCTGATCGTCACCGGTGACCGTGACTCGTTCCAGTTGGTGTCGGACCATGTCACGGTGCTGTATCCGACGAAGGGCGTGTCGGAGCTGACGCGGTACACCCCGGCGAAGGTCGAGGAGAGGTACGGCCTGACGCCGAAGCAGTATCCGGATTTCGCGGCGCTGCGCGGTGATCCGTCGGACAACCTGCCGGGTATCCCGGGGGTGGGGGAGAAGACCGCGACGAAGTGGATCACGCAGTTCGGTTCGTTCGCGGAGTTGTGCGAGCGGGCCGACGAGGTGAAGGGCAAGGCGGGCGAGAATCTGCGGGCCCACCTGGACGCGGTGAAGCTGAATCGTCGGTTGACCGAGATGGTGCGGGATGTGGAGTTGCCCGCGGGCGCCGCACAGTTGGGCCGGGAGCCGTACGACCGCGAGTCGCTGGGCCAGGTGCTGGACGCGCTGGAGTTCCGCAATCCGAACTTCCGGGAGCGGTTGTTCGCGGCCGATCCGGGTGCGGCCGCGGAGGAGGCGGAGATCGCCGAGGGGGTGGCGGTCGAGGGTGTGGTGCTGTCGGCCGGGGAGTTGCCGGGCTGGCTGGAGTCGCATGCGGCGGGCCCGGTGGGGCTGGCGAGTGTGGACACTTGGGCGCTGGGTTCGGGTGGTGTCACGCAGCTCGCGCTGGCCGCGGGTGAGGACGCGGCGTGGTTCGACCCGGCGCAGCTGGACGGGGCCGACGAGAAGGCGTTCGCGGCGTGGCTGGCCGACTCCGAGCGGGCCAAGGTGGTGCACAACGCGAAGAACGTGATGCGGGTCTTCGCCGAGCACGGCTGGCGGGTGGAGGGCGTCGCGATGGACACGGCGCTTGCGGCGTATCTGATCAAGCCGGGTCGCCGGTCGTTCGCGCTGGACGTGCTGTCGGTGGAGTATCTGGGCCGTGAGTTGGCGCCGGCTGCTTCCGACAGTGGCCAGTTGGCGTTCGGCGAGGAGGATGACGGGGAGGCGGCCGCCGCCGAGGCGCTGATGGTGCAGGCGCGGACCGTGCTGGACCTGGGCGAGGTGTTCGGGCAGCGGCTGCCGGAGGTGGGCGCGGCCGAGTTGCTGCATGACGTGGAGCTGCCGACGTCGGCGCTGCTGGCGAAGATGGAGCGGGCCGGGATCGCCGCGGACCGGGCGCATCTGGAGGGCCTGGAGCAGCAGTTCGCCGCCGCGGTGCGGCATGCGGTGGAGGAGGCCCATGCCTCGGTGGGCCACGAGTTCAACCTCGGTTCGCCCAAGCAACTCCAGGAGGTGCTCTTCGGGGAGCTGGGCCTGCCCAAGACGAAGAAGACGAAGACCGGTTACACCACGGATGCCGATGCGTTGGCCTGGCTGGCCGGGCAGACCGACCACGAGCTGCCGGTGATCATGCTGCGCCACCGCGAGCAGGCGAAGCTGCGGGTCACCGTCGAGGGTCTGGTCAAGACGATCGCGCCCGAGGGCCGTATCCACACCACGTTCAGCCAGATCGTCGCCGCCACCGGCCGCCTGTCCTCCACCGACCCCAACTTGCAGAACGTCCCGGTGCGCACGGACGAGGGCCGGGCGATCCGCCGGGGCTTCGTCGTCGGCGAGGGGTACGACTCGCTGCTCACCGCGGACTACAGCCAGATCGAACTGCGGGTGATGGCGCATCTGTCGGAGGACGACGGCCTGATCGCCGCGTTCACCTCCGGTGAGGACCTGCACACCACGGTCGGCTCCCAGGTGTTCTCCGTGCCGCGTGACAAGGTCGACGCGGAGATGCGCCGCAAGATCAAGGCGATGTCGTACGGTCTGGCGTACGGCCTGTCGGCGTTCGGGCTGTCGCAGCAGCTGGGGATCGAGGCGGCCGAGGCGCGCGCCTTGATGGAGACGTACTTCGAGCGGTTCGGCGGGGTGCGGGACTATCTGCACCGCGCTGTCGAGGAGGCCCGCGGCACCGGGTACACCGAGACGCTGCTCGGCCGCCGCCGCTACCTCCCGGACCTCAACAGCGACAATCGGCAGCGCCGGGAGATGGCCGAGCGGATGGCGCTCAACGCGCCGATCCAGGGGTCGGCCGCGGACATCGTGAAGATCGCCATGCTCCGGGTCGACGAGGCCCTCGTCGACCAGAAGCTCGATTCCCGCATGCTGCTCCAGGTGCACGACGAAATCGTCCTGGAGGTCGCCCCGGGCGAGCGTGAGCAGGTCGAGGCGCTGGTCCGCCACGAGATGTCCACGGCCTACCCGCTCCGTGCCCCTCTCGACGTCTCCGTGGGCGCCGGCCCCGACTGGGAGTCCGCCGCTCACTAGTGCCCCTCCCGGCAAGGTTTGCCCCGCTCGCCGCCCTGGCACGCGCGTCCTCCCCCTACCTTCGGTGGGTGGGGGCACCCCCGGCGTAGCCAGGGGGAGTGCCCCCAGCGTTGGCCGAAAGCCCGAGTAGGACCACTACGAGGGCTTCCGGCCGCCTTGCGGCCTGGGGGCACCCCCACGCCGAAGGCCATGGGGGAGCACCAGGGCACCTCGCTACCGGGCAAACCTTGCCGGTCACGGCACTTGGGCGACGGGACATTCCGGGGTGGGTGGTTCTGTCGGTTCAGGGACTACCCGCCGGTGGTGGGCCGGTCGCTGGGGGTACCCCTCTGGGGGAGTTCCCCGCGCCCCTGTTGAACTTTCTGGGTGCGGCTCCTCCGCGGAAGGAGCGTCACGTACCCGGGGGCGCGGATACCGGGGCGGGGCCCGCACCGAAACGACCACATCCGTACCCTGTGGATTCATCGAGACCCTGTAGTCGGGGGGCTGAAGTTGCCGTAGGGTCATCCGAGTTGTGGAGCCGGGACGGGCTCGCATCTCGCTTTGGGGAGGGACGCCGGTATGGCAGCGCGGCGCTTCGGCAAGAGCAAGAGGGTTCGCAGGGGTGCGGCGGGCACCGTGGTGGCCGCTGCGGCGATGGCCGCGTTGGGAGCTTCGCAGGCCCCCGGCCTCCTCCCGGTCGCCCACGCCGCATCGCAGGAGCAGCAGTCGAAGGCCCAGGCGGGCGCGACGCCCGACGGTTCCATCGACGGCGACTCCCCGTACGTCACGCAGCTCCCCCCGCTCAACTCGCCCCAGGGCCCGGTCGCCTCGACCCCCGGCGCCGGTGGCGGCACGACCGTGACGGTGCCCGGCGGCGGCGCGAGCCTGCCGACGACGGTGCTCGCGGCGTACGAGCACGCGCAGGAGTCGGTCGCGCAGTCCGACCCGGGATGCCACCTGCCGTGGCAGTTGCTCGCCGCGATCGGCCAGGTCGAGTCCGGGCAGGCCCGCGGCGGCGCGGTCGACGCGAACGGCACCACGTACAAGCCGATCCTCGGCCCGGTGCTGAACGGCAAGGGCTTCGCGAACATCACCGACACCGACAACGGCCGGTACGACGGCGACCCGGTGCACGACCGCGCGGTCGGGCCGATGCAGTTCATCCCCTCCACGTGGCGCACGTGGGGCGCGGACGGCAACGGCGACGGGGTGAGCGACCCGAACAACATCTTCGATGCCGCCCTCGCCGCCGCGCACTATCTGTGCGCCGACGGACGGGATCTGGCGGTGCCGGCCGACATGGACCGGGCGATCCTCGGCTACAACCACTCGCAGGACTACCTGAACCTGGTGATGGCCTGGTACGAGCACTTCCGGCAGGGCGGCACGGTCTCCGTGCCGGACCGTCCGGGCTCGGCCGGCCCCGGGATCAAGCCGCCGGCTACGGCGAGTTCCTCCCCGAAGCCGTCGGCCTCGGGCACCGCGTCGCCGTCGCCGTCCCCGACGAAGAGTGTGGGCGGCACCGTGGCGCCGACCTCGCCGGGTTCCTCCAGCCCGACGGGCAGCCCGACCGGCGGGCAGCCCACCACGCCGCCCACCGGGGGCCCGACGACCTCGCCCACCACGCCGCCGACCGGCGACCCGACCGACCCGGGCTGCCCCACGGACTCCTCGACGCCGACTCCCACGGACTCCGGCACCGCCACTCCGACTCCGACGCCGACGGACTCCGACACGGCCTCGCCGACGCCCGACCCTTGCAGCACCGACGGCGCGGGCAGCAGCGACGGCACGGACGGCACGGCCACCCCCGACCCGTCCAACACGGCCGGCGCGGCCACCGGCGCAGCGCTGAAGCCCTGACGAGGACCCGCCCGGCCGCCGCCCCGCCCAGGTGGTCCCCGAACCGACGGCGCGGGGCAGCCGGTCGGGTCGCGTCCCGTTACTTCCGCGGTCGTACCGAGCGGGTGGGTTGCGCCGTGGAGGGGTCCTCGGGCCACGGGTGGCGCGGGTAGCGCCCGCGCAGCTCGGCCCGGACCGCCCGGTACCCCTCGCGCCAGAAGGACGCGAGGTCGGCCGTGACGGCGGCCGGGCGCCCGGCGGGGGAGAGCAGGTGGATGAGGACCGGCACCCCGGCCACGCTCGGGGTGTCCCGCAGCCCGAACAACTCCTGGAGCTTGACGGCGAGTACGGGCTGCTCGCCGCTGTAGTCGACGCGGACACGGGACCCGGTCGGGACCTCGATCCGTTCGGGTACCAGCTCGGCGAAGCGTGCGGCCTCGCCGGTCGCCCAGGGCAGCAGGCGGTTCAACGCGCCGCCGGCGTGGACGCGTTCGAGGTCGGCGCGGCGCCGGGCGGTGACCAGTTCGGGGCCCAGCCACTCGGGGGCCCGCTCCAGCAGCGCCTGTTCGGCCACGTCCGGCCACGCCCCCACCACCTTGCCCCCACCACCCCGCGGCAGCCGTACGTCCGTCCGCCAGAACCCTCCCTGCCCCACCAGCAGCCACACCCACGCCACCAACGACACCGCTGCGACCCCAGTCATCACGCTCACCCCCGCAGTCTGCCCGAGTTCCGACCGCACCACGGTCCGGGGCCCCCGCCCGGCGCGCCCGCCCGGGAAGCCCGGTCCGGGGGGCGGTCTGGCCCGTGGGTGGGTGCGGGCCGGCGGCGAGGGCCGTGTTGTCGCCGAAGGCACTCCGTAGGGGACCGCTTAGAGTGGGGGCGTGAAGATCGGGTTGGTGGATTCGGGTATCGGGTTGCTGGCCGCCGCGGCGGCGGTGCGGCGGGTGCGGGCGGACGCGGACCTGGTGCTCTCGTCGGACCCGGAGGGGATGCCGTGGGGTCCGAGGTCGGCGGATGACGTGGCGGCGCGGGCGCTGGAGTGCGCGCGGGCCGCGGCGGCGTACGGGCTGGACGGGCTGATCGTGGCGTGCAACACCGCGTCGGTGCACGCGCTGCCCGCGCTGCGGGCGGCGTTCGAGCCGGGGCTGCCGATCGTGGGCACCGTGCCGGCGATCAAGCCCGCGGCGGCGGCCCACCGCGGCGTGGCGATCTGGGCCACTCCCGCGACCACGGGCAGCAGCTATCAGCGCGGCCTGATCGCCGAGTTCGGCAACGGCGCGGAGATCACCGAAGTACCGTGTCCGGGGCTGGCCGACGCGGTGCAGAACGCCGACGAGGACGCCATCTGCGCCGCGATCGCGGCCGCGGCTGCCCTCACTCCATCGGGTGTAAGTGCCGTCGTCCTGGGATGCACCCATTACGAACTGGTCATGGACCGTATCTCCGCCGCCGTGCCCGGCGCCGAACTGTACGGCTCCGCGGATGCCGTGGCGGCCCAGGCGCTGCGCAGGGTGGCCGCCACCCCGGGCGGCGGCACCGTCGAGGTGATCCTCAGCGGCCGATCCGCTCCCCTCCCGGTTGCCGCCCTCGCCTACCCGCAGGGCAGGGGACTCGCCGTGACGCCCGCCACGGCTTGACGCCGGTGCGGTGCCACGCGCCCCGCGGATAGGTACGCTTCGGGGCATGACGCACGCTCCTCGGCCGGAGACCGGCGCGTCCCAGGTGTGGACGGGCCGGGCCAGCAACCGTATGCAGTGGGTTCCCGCTGCCGTGGGCGCCGCCTGTGTGGCGCTCGGCATCTCGCTGGCGGTGGAGGGCCCCGGCCCCACCGTGAGCCTCGCCCCGCTCGTGATGTCGGTGGTGGGCTGCCTCGCAGTGGGGCTGCTCGTCCTGTTCGGCACCATCGCCTTCACCCATGTCCACGTACGCGTCGACCGCGACGCGGTCCAGGTGCGCTGCGGCCACATCGGGGTGCCGCGCCGCCGCATCCCGATGGGCGAGGTCACCGGCGCCCGGCTGGCCCCGGTGATCAGCCCGCGCGCCTGGGGCGGCTGGGGCTACCGCTGGCGGCCGGAGATGGGCACCGCCGGGGTGGTGCGCCGCGGGCCCGGCATCGTGATCGACCTCGGCGGCGGCCGGTGGTTCACCGTCACCGTCGACGACGCGGAAGGCGCGGTGCGCGCCATCCGCGAGATGCTCGGCCTGGCCGCCGTACCGCGCGACCCGCAGGGACCCACCGCCACCCGCTGAGCGTCAGCGGTCGGACGCCGGCTCGGATGACGGTTCGGACGCCGGTTCGCAGATCCGTTCCGGCGCCTGGCGCGAGCCGGACTTCGGTACGGGAATCGGCGCCGGGAACGGCCGCGAGGTGGCCAGCCCGGCCAGCAGTCCGGCCGCGGCCGTGACCGCGGTGTAGCTGAGCACATGGTCCACGGCCGCGAGCAGCCCGAGCCCGGTCAGTGTCGCGGCCGCGGTCAGCACCGCGGGCGTCGCACGCGGGGAGCGCCACAGCGCGCACAGCGTCCACAGGTAGGCGCCGCCGAGCAGCGCCACACCGGGCACCCCCTGCTCCGCGGCGAGTTGGAAGGGCGCGGACTGCGGGGTCTCGGCGGGGGGCGTGTCGGAGGGCAGTGGTGTGCTCTCCTCGGCGAAGCGCCCCGGCCCGACCCCGCGCAGCGGATGGCGCCCGGCGAGGTCCACGGCCTCGTGCCACAGCGCGACGCGCGGCTGGGTGAGCTGTCCGGTCAGCGACTCCGACAGCCCGCCGGGCAGCGCGTCGACCGCGACCGCGTAGCTCCCGCCGACCGCCAGTACCGCGGCCAGCGCGAGGCCGACCAGCCCGAGCAGCCGGTGTCGCATCCGGGCCGCGGCCAGCGAGCACCGCACGATCGCCACGCCCGCCGCGAAGGCCGCCGACGACCCCAGTGCCAGCGCCGTCACCGCGTCCGCCGTCGCCAGCAGCCGCAGCAGCGCCTGCCACACCACCGCCGGGACACCCCACACGGTGCCGCCGACCCCCCACGCCGCGCAGCACGCCGCCCCGGCGGCCAGCACGAGCAGTGCCGCGTCCGCGTTGTGGTAGCCCAGCGGTGGCGCGTCCGCGCCGCCCGACAGCCGGTGCGCCGGGCCCAGCACCAGCACCAGGACGGTCACCGCCCCGGCGGTGAGGGTCAGCGTCGGCAGCATCGCCCCGAGCACCCGGCCCGCCGCGTATCCGGCGGTGACCGCGAGCAGCGCCAGCAGCGCGCCCTCGGGCCTGGCCTCGCGCCCGCCGGCGCAGACCGTCACCCACACCGCGCAGCAGGCCAGGACGACCATTCCCGCCGCGTCCACCGCCCCGCCGCCGGACGGCGGCCGCGACGGCCGGATGAGTGGCGGCGGCGCTCCGCCGGCACCGGGGCGGTCGGCGAAGGGGGCGAAACCGAAGCCGTCCCCGCTCGTGCTCGCGCCTCCGTCGCCCTCCGGCGCACTGTCGTCCGCCCAGCTGTCACCGTTCGAACCGGCGCGTCGCGGGCCGGCCTTCGCCGCCGCGCGGGCCCCGCGCGCCGCTTCGGGCGCGCTGCCGGCCGTCGTGTCCATCCTGACCCCCTGCCGCCACCCGGGCGCGACGGGGTACCGCCGCGCCCGCGTTCCCCGCGTGGGCGCTGTTGTTCGGATCACCGTAACGGGTGAGGGCCCGCCCTGTGGATATGTCGCACAGGAAGCTCGTCGAGCTTGTGAAACCTGGTGCTGATGTGGCGTTCACCTTTCATCTCGTAGGCTCGGGGCATGGCGACTCCCAAGTTCATCCAGGACATCCGCGACAAGGCGGGGGACGTTCTTCTCCTGCTGCCCGGTGTGGTCATGGTGGTCTTCGACGACCGCGGCAGGGTGCTGCTCAACCGCCGTACGGACACCGGCCGTTGGGCGCTGATCAGCGGTATCCCCGACCCGGGCGAGCAGCCCGCCGAGAGCGCGGTGCGGGAGATCCAGGAGGAGACCGGGGTGTCCGCGGTGGTGGAGCGGGTGCTCAGCGTCTTCACCAACGAGCCGGTGGTGTACGACAACGGCGACCACGCCCAGTACATCGACATCGTGCTGCGCTGCCGGGCGGTCGGCGGCGAGGCCCGGGTCAACGACGACGAGTCGCTGGACGTGCGCTGGTTCGCGCTGGACGAGCTGCCGCCGCTCGGGCCGATCGCCCGTGGCCGGATCGAGTCGGCGCTGCGCGAGGAGCCGACGTGGTTCGAACCCGCCCCCGCGCCTGTATCCGTCCCCGCGCCGGCACTCGCCCCCGCGCCGGCATCCGCCTCCGTACCCGCACCCGGCGTGGACGGCGACGGCCACCGGGCCCCGTAGCGGTACGGCCGGCCGGCCCGGCGCCGGCGCGTGCGGTCCGCCGGGCCGGCCCAACCCCCTTCCGGCCAGCGCGCTTTGTCAGTGCTTGGCGGTAAAATCGACAGTGTTCGAGAGGGTTGGCCGACGCCACAGGAGGAAGCCGATGGCCGCTGCCGCACTGCCCCTGGATGCACGCCGACGCACATCCGCGCCCGTCGTCACACTGCCGAAGAAACCGCTGCCCGCGGGCCTGCCCCGCGAGTGGTACGTCTCACACAACCGCCGCCTGAAGACCATGCGCCTGACCATCGCCCTGCTCGACGCGGGGGTCTACGAACCGGCTCAGGCCGGGAACGGACGGATTCGCCGCACCGCCGAGCGGATAGGCGTGCACCCGCCGTCCGACATCACCTGCCGTATGGTCCGGCACCTGCTGAGCTACGGCCGCTGACCTTCCCGGCGGGGAACTCGCGGGAGGGTTCGCCCGCGAGTTCCCCGCGCTCCTCAAACGCAAGCTCGAGGAGCGCGGGGAACCACTACACCTTGCGGTACGTGTACGCCTCCGCCGCTGCCGCCGCGACCGCGTCGATGTCCGCGCCGGTGGACGCGGTGACCACGGCGGCGACCGCCCCTTCGAGGAAGGGGGCGTCCACCAGCCGGGCGCCGGGCGGGAGTTCGTCGTCGGCCAGCAGCGCCTTCACCGTCAGCACCGCGCTGCCGAGGTCGGCGAGCACCGCCACGCCCGCACCCTGGTCGACGGTGCGCGCGGCCGAGGTGATCAGGTCGGAGCTGGTGCCGAGTCCGCCGTCGGGACCGCCACCGGCCGGCGCGAGTGGCACCTCGCCGCCGCCGGTGAGGGCGGCCGCCAGGTCGGCGACGGCGTTCGCCGCCGCCGCGCTGTGCGAGACCAGTACGATCCCGACCAGCGGCTGGGCACGGTCCGTGGTGGCGCTGTCAGTACGGCCGGTCATGAGGAGGATGCCTCCCGGGCAGTGTCGGCGAGCGCGGTGAGCAGGAGGGCCGAGGAGGTCGCGCCCGGGTCCTGGTGGCCGATGCTGCGGTCGCCCAGATAGCTCGCCCGGCCCTTGCGGGCCCGCAGTGGAATGGTCGCGACAGCGCCCTCCTCCGCCGCCCGCGCCGCGGCGGTGAGCGCCTCGGCGGTGCCGTCGCCCGCGTCCAGCGCCGCCGTGAACGCGCCCAGTGCCGGCACCAGCGCGTCCACCATCGTCTTGTCCTCCGGCACCGCGCCGCCGAGCTGCGTCAGGGCGTCCACCCCGGCCTTCAGCGCGTCGCGCAGCTGCGCCGCGGTCACCACCGGCGCGTCGCCGAGCGCCTTGCCCGTACGCCGCAGCAAGGTGCCGTACAGCGGGCCGGACGCGCCGCCGACGGTGCTGATGAGCTGCCGCCCCACCGCGACCAGCACCCCGCCGGGCGTGTCCGGCGGCTCCTGCTCCAGCGCGGTGCGCGCGGCGAGGAAGCCGCGGCGCATGTTGCTGCCGTGGTCGGCGTCGCCGATCGGGGAGTCCAGCTCGGTGAGGTGGCCGGCCTCCCGCTCGATCACGGACGTCGCGGCGTCGAGCCATCGGCGCAGCAGCGCCGCGTCTATGTCGGCGGGCAGGTCGGGCTGTTCGGGGACGGCGTTCATACGGTGTGCCTTTCCACGGGTGGTCGAAGCGGCACGGCGCGGGTGCGCGCCCGCGGCCCCGACGGCGGCCGGGCGCCGCGGTCAGCAGCCCCAGCGCAGCGCCGGGGTCGACACGGGCGCGTCCCACAGCCGCAGCAGCTCCTCGTCGGCCTGGCAGATCGTCACCGAGGCGCCGGCCATGTCGAGCGAGGTCACGTAGTTGCCGACGAGGGTACGGGCCACCGCGACCTTGCGGGCGGCCAGTACCCGGTGCACCTCGGCCGCGAAGCCGTACAGCTCCAGCAGCGGCGTCGCGCCCATCCCGTTGACCAGCAGCAGCACCGGCGCGTCGGGGCGCAGGTCCTCGACCACGGCGTCCACCGCCACGTCCGCGATCTCGCCCGAGGTCATCATCGCGCGGCGCTCCCGGCCCGGCTCGCCGTGGATGCCCACGCCCAACTCCAGCTCGCCCTCGGGCAGATCGAACGTCGGGCCGCCCTTCGCCGGGGTGCTGCACGCGGTGAGCGCCACCCCGAAGCTGCGGGACACCTCGTTGACCTGGTGGGCGATGCCCGCGACCCGGTCCAGCGGCGCGCCCTCGTCGGCCGCCGCTCCCGCCAGCTTCTCGACGAACAGCGTCGCCCCGGTGCCGCGCCGGCCGGCGGTGTAGAGGCTGTCGGTCACCGCCACGTCGTCGTTGACCAGCACCTTCGCCACCTGGACGCCCTCGTCCTCGGCCAGTTCGGCGGCCATGTCGAAGTTGAGCACGTCGCCGGTGTAGTTCTTCACGATGAACAGCACTCCCGCGCCGCTGTCCACCGCCGCCGCGGCCCGCACCATCTGGTCCGGCACCGGCGAGGTGAAGACCTCTCCCGGGCACGCGGCCGTGAGCATTCCCCGCCCGACGAAACCACCGTGCAGCGGTTCGTGCCCCGACCCGCCGCCCGACACCAGCCCGACCTGCCCGTCGTACGGCGCCCCGCGGCGTACGATCACGCGGCGCTCCACGTCGACGGTCAGATCGGTGTGCACCGCCGCGAAGCCCCGTAGCGCGTCCGGGACCACGTTCTCCGGTACGTTGATCAGCATCTTCACGGGAATCTCCTCGCCAGGCCGGCAGCCAGGGCAACCGCCTGTGTCGTAGCAGGTCAGAGGCTGTGTCCAGGGTTCTCGACGGCGGCGTCCCGCGGCGCTTCGCGACGGTGTCGCGCGCCGTGTCCGCCGACCGGGTGCCGGCAGGCGTGAGCCGCCGCCGGTACGCGGGAGCCCGGGGTCGATGTCACTCGTCCGGGCATGCAGTTCATACCACCAGTATCCGCCGATGATCGGGAAACGCCACGGCGTGGGCGATCCTCGTCGTCGTGGGACGCCGGGGCGCTGCCTGCACCCGGCGCCACGTGTACCCGGCACGCATCTCCACCCGGATCTCCACCCTGGGGGTGGGCCGGCACTTCCGGCTGTCCCCCTGTCCCGCGGCGCTGGTAGCTTTTCGCCCCGACCGGCAGACCGGCCGACCGGGGGGAAGAGAGCTCCAGTGCACCGACTTCGCGCCGTGACCCGGTGGTTCATGGAGGACAACAACCTCCTCCAGTTCTTCACCACCGCCACCGGCATCGCGGTGTGCGCGGTCCTGGTCCGGCCCTGCGGGACGTCCGGCACCGGCCTCGCGGTCCTGTGCCTGCTCATCCTGAACTCGGCGCTGCTGTGCACCCGTCTGATCCCGGAGGGGCTGCTGTCGCCCCGGCCGCAGACGGCGCTGCTGGGCGCCTGGGCGGTCAGCGCGGCCGCCCTGATGAGCATGGACCACTCCGGGGCTGCGTCGCTGTTCGCGTTCTACGTGGCCGGCCACGCCGGGTTCCGCCTCGCGCATCAGGCCGCGGTGACCTTGGCGGTGCTCACCAGCGTCCTGTGCGCGAGCGTGCTGCTCTTCCCGATCGGCAGTGGATACGGCCACGCGCCCTGGTACCTGGGCGCGTTGACCGGTGTCAGCGTGCTGGTCGGCATCTCCAACCGCGCACACGCCGACGCGCTCCGCTCGGCGCGGGCCGCCGCCGAACAGGCCGAACTGGCCTCGCGCTCCGAGGCCCGCGCGGAGGCGCTGGCCGAGCGCGCCCGTATCGCCCGCGACGTGCATGACGTGCTCGCTCACTCGCTGGCCGGCGTGAACATGCAACTGGAGGTCACCGACGCGCTGTTGGAGTCCGGCGCGGTGGACGAGGCCCGGCAGGCCGCCCAGCGCGCGCAGAGCCTGGTCCGCGCGGGGCTGACCGAGGTCCAGCGCACCGTCCGCGACTTGCGGGAGGACGCGCTGCCGCTGCTGGAGACGCTGCGCTCCATGCTCGGGTCCACCCCCGGCACCGGTACGCTGACCCTCGACGGATCGCCGCATGAACTGCCCGTCCGGCCCGCCCAGGTGATCGTGCGCTGCGCCCAGGAGGCGCTGACCAACGCGCACAAGTACGCGCCCGGCGCACCGGTCCGGCTGCGCCTGGGATACGGCCCGGAGGAGACGGTCTTCGAGGTGGTGAACTCCGCGCCCCCGGACGGTTCACGGCCGCTGGCCGGTGCCGGGAGCGGCATGGGACTCGTCGGGATGCGCGAGCGCGTCGAACTGGTGGGGGGCATGGTGACGGCCGGGCCGATCGTGGACGGCGACGACGCGGGAGGATGGCGGGTGCGCGTGGTGATTCCGGCATGAGCGAGCGCGAGTTGAACGAGGACGACAGGAACCGGCACGACGCGGATCGGCGCGCGGCGGGCGGGCCCGGGGCCGACGCTCTCGGGGCCGACGGCGAGCGATCGGTGCGGGTGGTCGTCGCCGACGACCAGACCGCGATCCGCGAGGCGCTCGCGGTGGTGCTCGACCTGCAACCGGGCCTGGAGGTGGTGGCAACGGCGCGGGACGGCGCGGAGGCATTGGCGGCCGCGGGCGAACACGCCCCCGACGTGATCCTCATGGACCTCAACATGCCGAGGATGGACGGCGTCGAGGCGACCCGGCTGGTCACCGAGCGGTTTCCCGACGTCGCCGTGGTGGTGCTCACCACGCTCGCCGACGAGCAGTACATCCTCGCCGCGCTCGGCGCCGGGGCCCGCGGCTATCTGACCAAGGAGTCCGGCCGTCAGGACATCGCCCGCGCGGTGCGGGCCGCCGCGGCCGGGCAGGCCGTCCTCGACCCGGCGGTCCAGGACCGGTTGCTCGCGGCCGCCGTCAAGAGCGCGGCCCCGGCCGGGCAGCCGCACGCCGGCCTCGCACCGGACCTCACACCCAGGGAGGTCGAGGTGCTCACCCTCATCGGCGAGGGCCTGACCAACCGCGGGATCGCCGAACGCCTGGTGGTCAGCGAGGCCACGGTGAAGACCCACATCAACAACCTCTTCGCGAAGGCGCATCTGCGCGACCGGGCACACGCGGTGAAGTACGCGTACATCCACGGGCTGGTGACGGCCCGTGGATGAGGTGCGGGGGCGCGGCTGACCAAGCCCGTCGGCCAAGTTGCCGGCCAAGTGGTCCACCAGGCGGTCCACCAGGCCGGGCGTCAGCCCACCCGCGGGGCCGCCACGCGGTGGCCGTCGGCCGCGGGAGCGGTGCCCTCGGCCGGCGGCAGCGCCCGCACCCGGGCCAGCACCAGCAGCACCCGGCTGAGCACCATCGCCAGCGCCATCAGGACGAAGAACGGCGCGATGGCGTCCTCGACGATGCGGTGGTCCGTCATGAAGGTGACCAGGTGGCCGCGGAACCAGTCGTTGTGCTCGCTGAGGTAGATGAACGCCACCCGCAGCGCCACCACCACGGACCAGATGGCGACGAACCCGGCACCGCACCGCGTGTACACCTGGCCCGAGACCGGGTGCCGCTCCACCCCGGTGGTGAGCGTGGCGATGACGCCGCAGACCACCCCGACCGCGGCACCCACCAGGTAGACCACCAGGTCGACGGTGTGGGTGGGTGCGCCCCTGAGATAGAAGTAGCCGATCACCGAGACCGACGCCAGCGGCATCAGGACCTTGTGCCGGTCGTACTTCCTGCGGCCGTACTGCGTCAGCAGCATCAGCCCGAAGATGCCCCCGCTGATCGCCAGCGCCTGCTCGATGTCGGTCATGACCTCGCACTCCTTCGCTTCGGTTCGACGGTGTTCCCGTGGTGCCGAGTGCGACTCTCCCGCCGTGGGCGCCGATGCGCCTGGTCCCGTGGGTGGAGGTTCGGGTGGAGAAGGCGACACGAAGGGCCGGGGACACGGTCTGCGTGTCCCCGGCCCCTCAGTGCCTGCGTGCGGGTGGTGGCGTCAGCTCGCGCCGACCGGTGCCATCGTGTCGACGATGTCCGGGTTCTCAGCCATCCACTTCTTCACTCCCGCCGTGGTCTGCCCCTGGCCCGCCGACTGGATGTCGGCCTCCAGGGAGGCGAGTTGGGCTTCGGTCATGTGGAAGTTCTTCATCCACGTGGTGACCTGGGGGAGTTTGGCCGCGCTGTTCTTGTTGGCGACGCTGTGGATCGAGTCGCCCTTGCCCCACAGGCCCTTGGGGTCGCCGAGCTTGGTCATGTCGTACTTGCTGTAGGCCCAGTGCGGGGACCACAGGACGACGGCGACGGGCTTCTTCTGGTCGTAGTCGCGTTGGAGTTCGGCGAGCATGCCGGCAGTGGAACTGGAGACGAGTTTGTACTCCTTGTCGAGCCCGTAGCCGGGCAGGACCTTGGAGCTGAGGATCTTCATCTCACCGGCGCCGGGTTCGATGCCGATGATCTTGCCGCCGAACTCGGCCGACTTGCCCTTGAGGTCGGCCATGGTCTTGACGCCCTTGACGTAGGAGGGCACGGAGACTTCGAGCGAGGTCTTGTCGTACCACGGGCCCAGGTCGTCCAGACGGCTGCCGTACTCCTTCATGTAGGAGGCGTGCGTGGTCGGTAGCCAGGTGTCGGTCATGTAGTCGATGTTGCCGTTGGCGAGTCCGGTGTAGGCGGCGCCGGGGTCGTAGGTGTTGAGCTGCGCCTTGTAGCCGCGCTCGTCGAGTACTTCCTTCCACAGGTTCGCGGAGGCGATCGACTCGTCCCAGTTGAAGTCGCCGATCTTCACCGACCGGCCCTTGCCGACGTTCGTGGCGGTGGCTCCGGCGACCGGCGCCATCTTGTCGACCACGCCGGGATTGGCCTTCATCCACTTCTTGACGCCGTCAGCGGTATTGCCCTGCCCGGCGGTCTGGATGTCGGCTTCCAGGGAGCTGAGTTGGGCTTCGGTCATGTGGAAGTTCTTCATCCACGTGGTGACCTGGGGGAGCTTGGCGGCGCTGTTCTTGTTGGCGATGTTGTGGATCGAGTCGCTCTTGCCCCACAGGCCCTTGGGGTCGCTGAGCTTGGTCATGTCGTAGGTGCTGTAGGCCCAGTGCGGGGACCACAGGACGACGGCCACGGGCTTCTTCTGGTCGTAGTCGCGCTTGAGCTCTGCGAGCATGCCGGCGGTGGAACTGGAGACGAGTTTGTACTCCTTGTCGAGTCCGTAGCCGGGGAGGACCTTGGAGCTGAGGAGTTTCATCTCGCCGGCGCCGGGTTCGATGCCGATGATCTTGCCGCCGAACTCGGCCGACTTGCCCTTGAGGTCGGCCATGGTCTTGACGCCCTTGACGTAGGAGGGCACGGAGACTTCGAGTGAGGTCTGGTCGTACCACTTGCCGAGGTCGGTGTAGCTGTCGCCGTACTGCTGCATGTAGGAGGCGTGGGTGGTGGGGAGCCAGGCGTCGGTGAGGTAGTCGAAGTTGCCGTTGGCGAGTCCGGTGAAGGCGGCGCCGGGGTCGTAGGTGTTGACCTGTGCCTTGTAGCCGCGCTCGTCCAGCACCTCCTTCCACAGGTTCGCGGAGGCTATCGACTCGTCCCAGTTGAAGGAGCCGATCTTCACCGACTGGCCCTTGCCGACGTTCGTGGACACGGTCGGCGACGATTTGTCGCCGTTGTCCGAGAACGCCCCGATGCCGCCCGCGACCAGCGCGAGGATGACCACCGCGGACAGGCCGACCGCCGGGCGCGGCCGGTAGCGCAGCACCGAGAAGCCCTGCGTGGCGCTGCGGGCGCGGGCCAGGGCGCGGCGGCCCAGCGGCGAGACCTGGTCGCCGAGGGCGCCGGTGATCCGGTCCAGGTAGATGGCGAGCACCACCACGGAGATGCCGCCCTCGAAGCCGAGGCCGATGTTGATCTGGCTGATCGCGCCGAAGACGGTCGAGCCGAGGCCCTCCGCGCCGACCATGCCGCCGATGACGACCATGGACAGCGCCAGCATGATGACCTGGTTGACGCCGGCCATGATGGTCGGCAGCGCCAGCGGCAGCTGCACCCGCAGCAGGATGCGGGACGGCGGTGTGCCGAACGCCTCTGCGGCCTCGACCAGTTCGGGATCGACCTGCCGGATGCCCAGCTCGGTCATGCGCACGCCGACCGGCATCGCGAAGACGATGGTGGCGATGACGGCGGGCACCGTGCCGAGGCTGAAGAAGAT
>NZ_JACEGK010000056.1:0-21880 GCF_056859195.1 Streptomyces sp. NH27 | reverse complement strand
CCCCTACACCTACGTCCCCAACCCTCTCCAACAGTCCGACCCCCTCGGCCTCGCAGGATGCGGCACCGACGGAGCCCGTTCACCCCAGGTTGACGTGCCGCTCCATGCACGGCCTACAAGGTTCTATGCCAGAGCCCATGAGATGCTGAACAGAATTGCTGGAAATCCGACAACCCATGAGCCAGCTCGCGTCCACGTTCCACTCCTGGGGCAGGATCGCATCGCAGAACACGCAGAAAAAGTCCTCTTCGCGTACGACGTTCAACTGCCGGCAGTCCGGACAGCGCCGGAACAGCACTTCTTGCGTGAAGCCGGGCGGGTGTATGATTCCGGCCCGGTCGAGAGCGCTCGCCACCGCGGGCCACGAAATGACGTCCGGGCAGTAGCCGGTCGACTGATTGCTGACGTCATCGACGATCCACCGCCCCGAAATCTGCCGAAAGCTCAGCTCGCCGGCACTCAAGACCGGCTCTCCCTCCGCGCACACCACATGTTCGCTCCTGCGCGGTGCGAGGCGCAGGGCGCCAGCAGCATCCACGGTGAAGGTGAACGGCTCGGCGAATTCCTCGACAGCCCGTGTCGAAGCCCACTCGTTGAAATCTGTCGGAGAGCCTATGAGTCGACCGCCCTCCCCCGGCCGGACAAGATCCTTCAGGTGTGCCGGTCCCACATACCGGTAGTGTCGCGATCGCATGGTCACCGGCCAATCTGCTGAGCTCGAATCGGCGGCGCCGGCCGCACACTCGGGGCCCTGGCCGCTGGATGCCCGAATCCTATCGGGAATTGCTCGATACCTATGGCGTCGGTTGGTTTCGACGACTTGCTCCGGCTGTACGGGGACGGTGCTGAAAATCCTCGTCTCGACCTATGGGCATGGTCTTCGGGGTTCCGGGGCGCCGGGAAACCCTGAGCGTGAGGTACGGGCGCTACGGGGGCCGGGGAGCTCGACGGACAAGTACGTGGCAACCCGGCGGGTCAGGGGCACCGTGCGACAGTGGACGGATGGACGATCATCCGGTTCTGGACCCGCTGGGAGGGCTGCGCACCCCGGGTGACCCGGCGACGGACGTGTACCTGACGGGCACCGTCTTCCTGGACATCATCTTCACCGGGCTGGACCGGGCCCCGGTGCGGGGCACGGAGACGTGGGCGCGCGGCATGGGCTCCAGCCCCGGCGGCATCGCGAACATGGCCACCGCGCTGGCCCGGCTCGGCCTGCGGACGACGCTCGCCGCGGCGTTCGGCGACGACGTGTACGGCGACTACTGCTGGGAGTGCCTCCGGGAGGGCGAGGGCATCGACCTGGGACCGTCCCGACGGGTCCCCGGCTGGCACTCCCCGGTCACCGTGTCGATGGCGTACGAGGGCGAGCGGACCATGGTCAGCCATGGCCACCGGGCGCCGCCGCCCGAGGACGCGGTGCCGACCTGCCCGCCGCCGGCCCGGGCCGCGGTGGCCTCGCTCGGGGGCCGGGAGGCGGGCGAGGAGCGGTACGACTGGATCGCCGGGGCCGCCGCGTCCGGTACGAAGGTCTTCGCCGACGTCGGCTGGGACGAGACCGGCCGCTGGGACCCCGCCGACCTCGCCGGGCTGCGGCACTGCGCCGCCTTCCTGCCGAACGCCGAGGAGGCGGTCCGCTACACCCGGGCCGACTGCCCCCGGGAGGCCGCCCGCCGGCTGGCCGAACGCGTACCGCTCGCCGTGGTCACCCTCGGTGCGCAGGGCGCCTTCGCGGTGGACTCGGCGACCGGTCAGACCGCCGAGGTGCCCGCGCTGGCCGTGGAGGCCCTGGACCCGACCGGCGCCGGGGACGTCTTCGTGGCGGGCTTCGTCACGGGCACCCTCGCGGGGTGGCCGCTGGCCGACCGGCTGGCGTTCGCCTCGCTGTGCGCGGCACTGTCCGTGCAGGAGTTCGGCGGGTCGCTGTCCGCGCCCGGCTGGATCGAGATCGCCGGGTGGTGGGCGCAGGCCAAGGCGTACGCGGGCCAGGCCCCCGACCACCGCGAGGCGCTGTGCCGGTACGGCTTCCTGGAGGAGCTGCTGCCCGCGGCCACCCGCCCGTGGCCGCTGCGCCGCGCCGTCCCCACGATCGGCTTCCGCCCGGCGGGAAGTGCGGCGGGTGGCACGGCAGGCAACTCGGCAGGCCGCTCGGCCCGAAACGGCGAGCGGTAGGCCGGCCGGTCTAAATCCCCTCTGCCTGCGGCGCTCCGCGTCGTACCCTTGGTACCCCAAGGCCCTCGGGCCCATCGACCAGCAGAAGGCGGGATGAGCAGGCCCTAGCGCCGGCCCATGACTCAGACACCGACTCAGCAGCAGCCGCAGCAGCCGCATCAGGCCCGCGCGCATTTCGTCGTACCGGCCAAGCACCCCATGGTGACGGTCCTGGGCTCTGGCGACTCCCTTCTCCGCGTGATCGAGCAGGCGTTCCCGGCCGTCGACATCCACGTCAGGGGCAACGAGATCAGCGCGGTCGGCGAGGCCGCCGATGTGGCCCTGGTCCAGCGGCTGTTCGACGAGATGATGCTGGTGCTGCGCACCGGCCAGCCCATGACGGAGGACGCCGTCGAGCGCTCGATCGCCATGCTCCGGGCGAACGGGAAGTCGGCCGACGGCGAGGCGGAGACGCCCGCCCAGGTCCTCACCCAGAACATCCTGTCCAGCCGCGGCCGCACCATCCGCCCCAAGACGGTCAACCAGAAGCGCTACGTCGACGCGATCGACCGGCACACGATCGTCTTCGGCATCGGCCCGGCCGGCACCGGCAAGACCTACCTGGCGATGGCGAAGGCCGTGCAGGCCCTGCAGGCCAAGCAGGTCAACCGGATCATCCTGACCCGCCCCGCGGTCGAGGCCGGCGAGCGGCTGGGCTTCCTGCCCGGCACCCTGTACGAGAAGATCGACCCGTACCTGCGCCCGCTCTACGACGCGCTGCACGACATGCTGGACCCCGACACCATCCCGCGCCTGATGGCCGCCGGCACCATCGAGGTCGCCCCGCTGGCTTATATGCGCGGTAGAACGCTCAATGACGCGTTCATCATCCTGGACGAGGCGCAGAACACCAGCGCCGAGCAGATGAAGATGTTCCTGACCCGGCTCGGCTTCGATTCGAAGATCGTCATCACCGGCGACATCACGCAGATCGACCTGCCCGGCGGCACCAAGAGCGGCCTGCGCCAGGTGCAGGACATCCTCTTCGACGTGGACGACGTGCACTTCTCCCGGCTCACCAGTACCGACGTGGTCCGCCATAAGCTGGTCGGGCGCATCGTGGACGCCTACGAGCGCTACGACAACGCCCAGGCCGAGGAAGAGTCCACGCGTGGCCAGGATGCCGGGCGCGGGCGAGGCAACGGCTCCGGGCCGAAGAGAAAGTAACCACTCCACCACCATGGCGATCGACGTCAACAACGAGTCCGGCTGGGATATCGACGACGAGGCGGTCCTGGACGCCGCCCGTTACGCCCTGAACCGGATGCGCATCCACCCGCTCTCCGAGCTGTCGGTGATCGTGGTGGACGCCGCCGCGATGGAGCAGCTCCACCTCCAGTGGATGAACCTCCCCGGCCCCACCGATGTCATGTCCTTCCCGATGGACGAGCTGCGGCCGGGCAAGGAGGACGACGAACCCGAGCAGGGCCTGCTCGGCGACATCGTGCTCTGCCCGGAGGTGGCGAAGAAGCAGGGCGAGGAGGCGCCGACGAAGCACTCCATGGACGAGGAACTGCAACTGCTCACCGTGCACGGTGTGCTCCACCTGCTGGGGTACGACCACGAGGAACCCGAGGAGAAGGCCGAGATGTTCGGCCTGCAGAAGGCGATCCTGGACGGCTGGCGGGCCGAGCGCGGTGTCGAGGGCCCCTCGCCCGCGCCCACCACCCGCTGACGGCGGCGGCAGCACCCTCATGGTCGTCTTCGCCGTACTGCTCGTCATCGTCGCCTGGCTCGCGGCTTGTGCCGAGGCCGGGCTGGCCCGGGTCTCCCGGTTCCGCGCCGAGGACGCGGTGCGTTCCGGCCGGCGCGGGGCCGCGAACCTGCTCGCGGTCGCCTCCGACCCCACCCGCTACCTCAATGTGGCGCTGCTGCTGCGCGTCGCCTGCGAGACGGCCGCGGCCGTCCTCATCACGGTCGTCGCCGACCGGCACTTCGACCGCACCTGGCAGGTGCTGTGCGTCGCGATCGGTGTGATGGTGCTGGTGTCGTACGTGGCGATCGGGGTCTCGCCACGCACCATCGGCCGCCAGCACCCGATGAACACCGCGACCGCCGCGTCGTACGTACTGCTGCCGCTGGCCCGGGTGATGGGGCCGGTGCCGGGGCTGCTGATCCTGCTCGGCAACGCGCTCACACCCGGCAAGGGCTTCAAGCGCGGGCCGTTCGCGAGCGAGGCGGAGCTGCGTGCGGCCGTGGACCTCGCCGAGTCAGAGTCGCTGATCGAGGACGAGGAGCGCCGGATGGTGCACTCGGTCTTCGAGTTGGGCGACACGATCGTGCGCGAGGTGATGGTGCCGCGCACCGAACTCGTGATGATCGAGCGGTTCAAGACGGTCCGTCAGGCGATGACGCTGGCGCTGCGCAGCGGCTTCTCCCGGATTCCGGTGACCGGGGAGGGCGAGGACGACGTGGTCGGCTTCGTCTACCTCAAGGACCTGGCGCGGCGGGTGCACATCAACCGTGCCGCCGAGTCCGACCTGGTCTCCTCGCTGATCCGTCCGGCGTTCTTCGTGCCCGACACCAAGAACGCCGGGGACCTGCTGCGCGAGATGCAGCAGCAGCGCAACCACGTCGCGGTCGTCGTGGACGAGTACGGCGGCACCGCCGGCATCGTGACGATCGAGGACATCCTGGAGGAGATCGTCGGGGAGATCACCGACGAGTACGACCGGGAGACGCCGCCGGTGGAGCGGCTGGGCGGCGGCCGGTTCCGGGTCACCGCGCGGCTGGACATCGGCGACCTCGGCGAGTTGTACGGCGTGCCGCTCGACGACGACGACGTGGAGACGGTCGGCGGCCTGCTGGCGAAGGCGCTGGGCCGGGTGCCGATCCCGGGCGCGGTCGCGGTGGTGCCGCTGCCGGTGGACGTGTCGGCGGCCGGCCCGGACGGCACGGTCGCGCTCCGGCTGACCGCGGAGACGCAGGCCGGGCGGCGGAACCGGATCGGCACGGTGCTGGTGGAGCCGGTGAGCGGGTCGGAGGCGGCGGGGGCGACCCGGGCCGAGGGCCGTCCGGAGCCGGGCGCGGCCGGCCGTGGTTCCGGCCGCGGTGCCGGCCGTGATGAGGGGGCGCTCGGCGGCGAGCGATAAGAGCGACCAGTAAATTCGACCAATAAATTCGACAAGTAACTTCAACAAGTTGCTTGTCGAAGTACTACGGTGGGGTGCATGAGCGCACATGACCCCACCGGCACCCCTGCTGCCGCTGCCGCTTCCGCCGACGCCGCTTCCGCTGAGGCCCCTCCGGCCGTCGCCCGCCGGCTCAGCGTGGCCATCACCCGCCTTCGCTCGCGGCTGCGCGTGGAGGCGGGGCTGCACGGCACCGGCCTGTCGGTCTCGCAGGTCGCGGTGTTGCGGAGCGTGGTGGACGACGGCCCGGTCACCGCGGCCTGGCTGGCCACCACCCAGCACGTGAGCCCGCAGTCCATCGCCCAGAACCTGGCCGTACTCAAGGCCGCCGGTCTGGTGCGGGGCCACCGGGACCCGGCCGACGGCCGCAAGACGCTGGTGACCGCCGAGCCGACCGCCACCCGGCTGCTGGACACCATGGAGTCCTCGCGCGACTCCTTCCTCGCCCGGGCCATCGACGAGCTGGTCCCGCCGGGGGAGCGCGCCGATCTGGAGCGCACCATCGCGCTGCTGGAGCGGCTGGCGGCGGCGCAACCCGCCGTCGAACCGAAGGGAGCGGGGGGTGCGCGGGACGCGGAGCGCCCGGACGGCTCGCAGGACGTGGCGGCCCCGGACGGCTCGCGGGACGTGGCGAGCCCGAAGGGACCGGCGGCGTGACCCTTCGAATACGGCAGCAGGCCGCGGCCGCGGGTACGGCCGGTCCCGACCCCTTCGCCTGGCGGTTCGTCACCCCCCTGTACGTGGGCTCCGCGCTCAACCCGGTGAACAGCTCCATCATCGCGACCGCACTCGTGCCCATCGCCACCGCGCTGCACGTGTCCGTCGGCAGCACCGCGGTCCTCGTCTCCAGCCTCTACCTGGCCTGCGCCATCGCCCAGCCGACCGCGGGCAAGCTGGCCGAGGAGTTCGGGCCGCGCCGGGTGTTCCTGGCCGGGATCGCCTTAGTACTGCTCGGCGGTGTGATCGGCGGATTCGGTACGAACCTGGCCGCGCTCACCGTGGCGCGGGTGCTGATCGGCGTCGGCACCTCCGCGGGCTTCCCCTCGGCGATGGTGCTGGTCCGGCGGCGGGCCACCGATGCGGGGCTGGCGGAACCGCCCGGCGGCGTGCTCGGCGGGATCGCGATCGCCGGGATGGCCACCGCCGCGGTGGGACCGCCGCTCGGCGGCGTCCTGGTCGGCGCGCTCGGCTGGCACTGGGCGTTCCTGATCAACGTGCCCGTCACCGCCGTCGCCTTCGTGATGACGCTGCGCTGGGTGCCGGCCGACCCGCCCGCCACCGGGCCGCGCCGCGGCGCGCGGCAGATCGCCGCCCGGATCGACCTGCCCGGCATGGTCGGCTTCGGCGGGTTCATGACCGCGCTGATGGTCTTCCTGATGGATCTGCCCGGCTTCGACGCGATCGCGCTCGCCGTCGCCGTAGTGCTCGTGGTGCCGCTCGTGTGGTGGGAACTGCGCGCCGCCACCCCCTTCTTCGACATCCGCGGACTGGGCGCCAATGCCGCCCTCACCCGGACCTACGTGCGTACCGCGCTCACCTTGCTGGGCACCTACACCGTCATGTACGGGCTCACCCAGTGGCTGGAGGCCGGCCGGGGTGTGTCCACCGAGGAGGCCGGGCTGCTGCTCCTGCCGATGGGCGCGCTGTCCGCGCTCGTCTCGCGCCCGCTGTCCCGGCGCAACCTCGTCCGCGGGCCGCTGGTCACCGCCGGGGTCGCGATGCTGGCCGGTTCGCTGGGCATCTTCGCGCTGACCGCGCACAGCCCGGTCATCCTGGTCGTGGCCGTCACCCTCGTCTTCGGCCTGTGCGTCGGCACCGCCACGGTCAGCAACCAGATCGCGCTCTACACGCAGTCCCCGCCCGAGCAGATCGGCACCGCCTCCGGGCTGTTCCGTACTTTCGGCTATCTCGGCTCCATCGTTTCCGCCACGGTCACCGGGATCGCCTTCAAGCACGGTGCCACCGACTCCGGGCTGCACGCGGTGGCGATCATCCTGATCGCCGCGGGCGCCGCGGTGCTCGTGATGACCCTGCTGGACCGGGGCCTGGTCCGGAAGTCCTAGCGGGTGCAGGCGTGTTCGGGCTTCACGCGGCGCCGCGGGCGGGCTCCGGGGCGGTGCGGGCGGCGTCCGGGGTGGTCCGGGAGGCGCGGGGGAGGAGGAGTGGGGTGGCGAGGATGAGCAGTCCGGCGGCGCCGATCGCGAGGCGTGGGGAGGTGACGGCCGCCAGCAGGCCCCACAGGGCGGTCATGGCCGCGGTGGTGAGGCTGCTGGTGATCGTCCACGCCGACAGCGTGCGGGCGACCCGGTCCGACGCGGTCTGCTCCAGGCGGTAGGTGGCGAGCACCGGGTTGAACACGCCGATGCAGGTGACCAGGCCGAACTGTACGACGATCACCAGCACGATCCCGGCGATCCCGGGGTGGAGGAACACCAGCCAGAGCGGCCAGCACGCGCGCAGCGCGCCCGAGACGAGCATGACGCGGTGCTGCCCGAACCGCGCGACCAGCCGCCGGGCCAGCCGCGCCCCGATCAGGCCGCCGACGCAAGGGGCCGCGAAGGCAAGGCCGTACTGCCACGGCGAGAAGCCGAGCCGGCCCAACATGAGGACGGCGAGCAGCGGTTCGGTGGCCAGCAGCAGAGCGTTGTGCAGGACCGTGTTGAAGAAGAGCAGGCGCAGTGGCGGGTGGCCGAGGATGTACCGCCATCCGTCGAGCAGTTCGTCGGTCCGCGGGCGGCGCGGCTCCGTGGGGCTTTGTCCGGTGCCGGCTTGCGCGGTGCCGCTTCGCCCGGTGTCGCCTCGCTCGTCGCCGGCTTGCTCCGTGCCGCCTTGCGCGGGGACGGAGTTCGTACGGGCCCTCGGGTGCGGCTCGCTCCCGCCGATCGCCCAGACGCCGAGGGCCGACAGCAGGTAGCTGACCGCGTCGGCGACCACGGTCGTCACCGGGCCGAACAGCCCGATCGCGGCGCCGCCGAGCGGCGGTCCGATCACGGTCGCGCTCCAAGTGGCCGACTCGAAGCGGCCGTTGGCGACGAGCAGGTGCTCCGGTCGGACCAGTGACTTCAGGTAGGCGCCGCTCGCCGACCGGAACCCGATCTTCGCGGTGGCCACCACGACGGACACGAGCAGGAGTTGGGCGAAGCCGAGCCGGCCGAAGGCGTAGGCGACGGGGAGGGTCATCATCGCCGCGAACCGGACCAGGTCCATCGCGATCATCACCGGCCGCTTGCGACGGAACTCCACCCACGGGCCGAGCGGCACCGCCACCACCGCGCCCACCGCGAGCCCCGCGGCCGACAGCGCCGACACCTCGCCGGTCCCGGCGTGCAGCACCAGGATCGCGAGCAGCGGGAAGGCGCCGAACCCGAAGCCGGTGCCGTAGGCGCTGACCGCGTACGCCGCCCACAGCCAGCCGAACGGCCGCCCCAGCGACCGCGTCCCCGCCGAGCCGCTTGCCGCGCCGCCTGCCGCGCCGGCCGCGACACCGGGTGCCGCGCCGGGCGGTGTATCGTCCGCCCTGCCCTCCGCCGTGCTGTCCGTCATGTTCAGCGCACCCCTCGCCGTATCGCCCGTACAACCCCGAGTTGACCGGCGCCATGAAAGCAAGCGCGGGGATGCCTGGGCAAACAACCACCGCCCCGGCGAGCCACAACCAGCGGTTGTGCAGTTTCCCCGATCTGCCACGCGGGCAACCTGTGCGGTCCGGGCGAACCTGCTCGTGGTGATGCACAGCCCGCTCGACGCCGACACCAAGGCGAAGCCGGCGTGGCCGGCCGGCCCCGAGGGCGGGCGCGGCTCGCTCGTTCCGGTGCGGGACGACCGCGCGAGCTGAACTCCAGCCCCCGGGCGGGCTCATGGGGCCTGGTCCGTCGCTTTCAGGTGATGGGCGGTCCAGTCCTCGTGGACCGCGAGGAACGCGGGCAGCACGTCGTGGTCGAGGTAGTCGGTGTGGGCGCGCAGCCTTGCGACCAACTCGGCCAGTTCGGCGGGTTCTTGGCAGGTCGTCGAACAGTCCGCGGTGATCTGGATGGTGAGGACCGGGGCCAGCGGGTGGCCGGGAAAGTGGCGGTCGGCGTGCGGGTGGCAGGCGATCTCGCAGAAGAACGGCTCGATCCCCTCGGCGTGGTCGTCGTCGGCTACGAGCGGTGAGGTCATGCCGTCGAACGGCAGGCGGTGCGCGACGTTGGCGAGGGTGACGTCGAGAGTGCGCGGGTCGAGGTCGGTCCTGCTGGGATCGTCTTCCGCCCAGCCGGGCAGGTAGCCGTACGCGGTGATGCCGTTGGTCGTGGTGATCTTCCACGTACGCACCCGGTCGAACACGCGTAACGAGGGCGCCGAAGCGTCGTTGCTCACCGCTGAACCCCCTTCGACGTGTGCTCGTCCCGCGCCGCGTGCAGGACCGCCAGGGATTCTGCGGGCGTCAGGGCGGTGTCCCGTAGCAGGTCGAAGGCGAGCCGCAGCGACTCGACGTCTTCGGGTTCTTCGACGAGGTGGCCGCTCCAACTGCTCTGCGTGTAAGCCAGGGTGCGGCCGTCCTGGAACACGATGAGTTCCAGGGAACTGCGGATGTGGTGCGGGCCGGTCCCGAACGGCACGACGTGCAGGGAGACATCGGGTCGCTGGGCCGCCGCGATGAGGTGTTCCAGTTGCGCGGTCCACGTCTGCGGGTCCCGCGCCTTGCGCCGTAGCACCGACTCGTCGATCAGGGCCCGGTAGTGCACAGGGTTCGGACCGGTGAGACGGTCCTGCCGGCCCAACCGCGCCGCGACCTGCGCGGCCAACTTCTCCACACTGCGCGGGCGCGCGGTACGCAACTGCTCCTCGGCGTAGGCCGGCGTCTGGAGCAGATACGGCACCGCGCTCACCGCGTACTCCTGGATGCTCACCGCGTCCGCCTCCAACGGCGCCAACCCCAGGAACGGCCGCTCCTTCGCCTCCCGCTTCGCCAGATGCCACAACCGCACCAGCAACGTCCCCGTCCCGTACACCTTGTCCAACGCCGCAGCCGCCTCCACGGTCCCCAACCGCTGCCCCCGCTCCAACCGGTGCAGATACGACTGCTCGTACAGACACGCCTCCGCGAGCTGCATCAACGTCATCCCCGACTGCTGCCGCCGATACGCCAGTTCACTCGCGTACAACTGCTGCGCCGACAACCACTCCCAGTCGATGACGTCCTTGTTCCCGTTGCTGTTGCTACCGCCGTCCACACGGCTCTCCTCTCTACGGTGTCCTACCGGTGGTGGTGCCCTCCGCCCCGCGTCACACGGTGGACCGGTCGGGCCTTCGAGCGAGGGGCCTGATGTTCGCGGGCGCCGTCGTCCACTCGATGCCGCCGCCCACGGGCCGCAGGAAGACGATGCCGCCCTCGGTGCCCATGTAGACGCCGTTGCGCTGACAGGGCCCGTCATCCCATACCAGCTCGCCGAGTTGAGGCTTGTGCACGGCTCCCGCCGGCTTCGGCAGCGCCTCTTTCCGGAGCATGCACCGCGCCTCTCTGTAGTGGAACCACTACCGGGAGGCGCCACTGTCCTCTAGAGTCAAAAGGTCATCAACCTGTAGGTATGGAAAGAAAGGTTTCCAAAGAGGTGGTCAATCGCAAGGAGTTGGACCCCGAGAGCAGTCCGGAGGCCGCCTTCGGCGCACGGGTCCGCAGTTCGCGGGAAGCCCGTGGGTGGAAGCAGGAAGACCTCGCGACGCAGACGGGATACTCCAGCACGCACATCTCGGCCGTGAAACTGGTCGCAAGGTGCCAACTCTTCGTTTTTCGCGCAGCATTGACATAGCCTTCGGCACCGGCGACGTTGCCGACAGCTTCGAACGCGAGTGGCGTCAGATCCGGCACGGCTCGCTCCTGGAGGGCTTTCCGCACTACGTCGGGTACGAGGCCCGAGCGGTCGAGATCCGGGTCTTCGAGATCGGCATCGTCCCGGGGCTGTTGCAGACGCCGGAGTACGCGCGGGTGCTGGCGGACAGTTCGGTGCGGCGGGGCGCCATCACGTCCGAACAGGCGGATGAACGCGTTGCGTTTCTGGCGGAGCGGCAAGAGGCGCTGGTGCGGCCTCGACCGCCCATGGTGTTCGTGACCATGGACGAGAGTTGAGTTCGTCGGCCCATCGGTGGCCCTGCCGTCATGGACGCCCAACTGGCGCGGCTGATCGAGTTCGCCGAACTGCCGAACACGCTGCTCCAGATCGCGCCGTTCGAGATGGGCGCGCCGAACGCTCGACCGGCCTGTAAATCTGTTGACGCAGTCAGACCGGTCCGTGCTCTGCTATGCCGAGTCGCAATCCCAAGGACACCTGGACCGCGAGAGCGTGTCCGTTGTGCCCATGCTGACCGCCTATCATCAACTCCAGGCCGAAGCGCGGTCGCAGGCGGCGTCCGTGGCCATGATCGAGCAGCTTCGAAAGGGCACCCCATGACGACCGAAACCCCGCGTTGGTTCAAGTCCTCGTACAGCAACAACGGTGGCACCTGCGTTGAGGTTGCCGCCAACCTGGTTGATGCGCGTGGCGTGGTTCCCGTCCGTGACTCGAAAGACCCGAGCGGCCCTGCTCTGGTGTTCCCGACTGACGCGTTCGCGTCGTTCGTGGCCGGGGTGAAGGCGGGCGAGTTCGGCGCCGTCTGATTGTGGGGTAGGCATCTTCTGTGCCGTCCAGTCGGGCGGCGCAGAGGCGTCTACGAGAGGGCACCCGATGACTGAGTCCCCGCGTTGGTTCAAGTCGTCGTACAGCAACAACGGCGGCGACTGCGTTGAGGTTGCGGCGAACGTTGCCGTGTTGCGTGGCGTGGTCCCTGTCCGTGATTCGAAGGACCCGAGCGGCCCCGCCCTGGTCTTCCCGGCTGACGCGTTCGCCGCGTTCGTATCAGGCGTGAAGTCGGGCGAGTTCGGCACCGTTTGACGCCGTCGGGCTGGGCAGTGCCGAGGCCGAACGTGTCCTGGGCCGGTTCACCCGCGGCGACCCCAGGCACCACACTCCTGGCCGAAGGCATACGGCGCGACCGCGTCACTCCTTCAGGACGTCATCGATGAAAGCAGCGAGGAGTTCCGGGAGTTCTTCGATCTGGTCATCGAGGCGTACCCGTTCGCGACGGCGTCCACGCTGCCGCTCCTCGCCCGCGGACTCGAACTGTGCGAGCGTGCCGACGACGACGACGGCGAAGACGACGCTCACGACGCCGATGAAGACGCCGTCGACGAGCTGGAAGACATCTCGGACGAACTGGAAGAGGCGATCACCGCGGAACGCCCGCCGGCGCTGCCGTACGGCACCATCTCCAACCACCTCCGTCTGGACTGGGACGCCATCACCGCAGCCGCACCGCCGTGCCAACCGGCGCCGGATGCGGGCCGGTTCCGGGTGCGCTGGGCAGAAGCACACCCCCGGCACCGCGAGAGCCACATACGCGACGGAGCCACCCTCCATTTCGGCGTGAACGACCTTGAGACAGGCGACGACGAGTACATCGAGGACGGCTACGGGCGCCTCCCGGACAGGGACGGCGCCGCCAAGTAGCCGGGCGAGGCCGGCCGCTACCCGCTACCTGCCACCTGCCGCCCGGCAACCAAAGTCCAGCCAGGTGACGGTTATGCATTGGTTCAATATTGGATAGAGGTTAGTGCAAAAACGGGCTACCCTGCGCTTCATGCCTGCCAAGACACCGCTGCCCACGACGCTCACCGGCCGCCACGTACGTCTGGACCCGCTGACCACGAGCCATCTCGGCGAGCTCTTTGCGGCGGGCGGTCGGGATGAGGAGGTCTGGCAGTGGCAGGGCGGTCCGGCGCCGCAGACCCAGGACGAGTTGGGTACCAAGCTCGGCATGCTGCTGGAAGCAGCCGAGCGGGGGGAGTACGTTCCGTTCGCGGTCATCCACCGAGCCAGCGGCCGGGCCATCGGCTGGACCGCGTACATGGACATCGACGTGGCCGATGAACGGCTGGAGATCGGCTGGACCTGGTACGGGCGCGCGTACTGGCGCAGCGCGGTCAACACCGAGTCGAAGCTGCTTCTGCTCACCCACGCCTTCGAAGAACTGGGCATGGGACGCGTGCAGTTGAAGACGGACCATCTCAATCACCGCTCCCAGGCGGCGATCGCCCGCCTCGGCGCGCGCCGCGAGGGTGTGCTGCGCCGCCACTTCCGGCGCCCGGACGGCACCTGGCGGGACACCGTGTACTTCTCCGTTCTCGCCCAGGAGTGGCCCGAAACCAAGGCGCTCCTCAGCGCCCGGCTCTGAGGTCGCCGCCGCCGGCCGAACCGCCGACGTCGCCGCCCGTCTCGTGCACGGAATGCCACGTGGCGAAGAAGGTGGGACCGTGGAGAAGGACCGTAGAGCGGTCATCGGGACACCTGGTCGACGCAACCGGCCGGCGGAGTCCGGTGTCCGCGTCGGCAGAGGCCGTCCGGAAGATCCGGAAGAGTGCGTGCCGGATCGGCCCACGGGATACGCGACCGCGCTTTCGCCCTGCGCGGTGCCCGAAACGGACCTCGACGTGAGCGTCACCGTCCACCTCCAGCACCTTGGAGACGGTGGTGAGCCTGCGAGGGAAGGGGCTTCTTCACATGGGCATGAGCCGGAGGACCTGGCGCTGGCGGCGCAATCCGCTCAAGCGCGGCAGCGACCGCGTGGAGGCGTGGGCACTGCTGGTATCGGGCCTGCTGCTGGTCGTGGGGGCGCCTACGGTCGGCGTGGAAACCGGACTCGTGGCCGCGGCGGACGCCCATCGGCCGCCCGCCGACTGGAAAGCGGTCTCCGCCGTCGTCACGCGCAAAGCGCCGCCACCCACCACCATCACCGGCGTCGACTCCGGCGACCGTCCTGTCCTCGCCACGGTGCGATGGCACGTGCCTGGCGGCCATGACCACACCGGACACGCGCTCGTACGACCCAACAGCCCGGCGGGCACCCACACCACCGTCTGGCTCGACCCCACCGGCGCCGTCCATCAGGAGCTCACCGATCCGCTCAGCACGACGTCCGACGCCATCACCTTCGGCTTCCTGACCGGCTCCGCCACCGCACTGTTCGCCGGCGGCAGTTACGCGGTCGTACGCTGCGCGCTGGACCGGCGCCGCGCGGCCGACCTGGGCTACGAGTGGGCGGTGGTCGGCCCCGAGTGGCGACGCCACCGCGCCTGACGTGCCACCTTCCACGGCCCCCGTCCGCGGATATCTCCGCCGGTCGCGCCGGACGCCGCCCCGGCCACCACGCGGCGAGCGTCCTCTTGCGGCAGGTGACCGGCAACAGGACGGGCGCCGAGCCGGACCGTCAGAAGCCGATGTGGCCGATCATGCCGAGCATGTTCGCGCTGGCCGAGTGGATCGACGTGGCCAGGCTGGTGTCGGCGAGGTAGAAGCCGAAGGCGCCGCAGGCCAGCGCGTGGGTCACTTTGAGTTCGGCCTTGCGGCTCAGGAAGAACGTGGCCGCGGCGAGTGCGATGACGAGGGGGAGGTGCAGCAGCATCGTCGGATCACCCAAATCTCCTCATAAGAGGGCATTGCTCATGTATGAGGTTAGGCGGGCGTCGCCGGGCGCGCATCTGTGGATACGGAGAGTGATGCGCGTGCCGGACGTCCTATGATCACGCGTATGACCGAGCCGCAGACGCAGCCGCCCGCAGCCCCCGAGAACCCCGAGGACCGCAAGCTCCTCACGCTCGCCCGCTCCGCCCGGGCCCGCAACGCCGTTCCGGAGGGCGCCGCCGTCCGCGACGAGACCGGCCGTACCTACGTGGCCGGCACCGTGGACCTGCCGTCGCTGCGGCTGACCGCCGTACAGACCGCGGTCGCGATGGCGGTGGCGAGCGGCGCGAAGTCGCTGGAGGCCGCCGCCGTGGTCACCGCGGCCGACGCCCCGGCCGACGCCGACCGCGCGGCCGTCCGCGACCTGGGCGGCCCGGACACACCGCTGCTGCTGGCCGGCCCGGACGGCGCCCTGCGGAGCACCGTCACCGCCGGCTGACCCGGCCCCGTAGACCCGGTCCCGTATCCGGCCCGCGTACGTTTCGGACTCCTCACCGTCGGCCGTGCTGCCCTCGTCGCGTCGTACGGGCCGGGGCCGCTCGATCGAGCGGTGTCCGTACACCTCTGCGGTATCGGGGAGAATGGGGGCCATGAGCGCTCGTACCCCCTCCGACGGAACCGCCGGGTCCACCGCGACCCCGCTGCACCGGTCCGGCTTCGCCTGCTTCGTCGGCCGCCCCAACGCCGGCAAGTCCACCCTCACGAACGCTCTGGTCGGCCAGAAGGTGGCGATCACCTCCAACCGGCCACAGACCACCCGGCACACCGTCCGCGGGATCGTGCACCGGCCCGACGCGCAACTCGTCCTCGTGGACACCCCCGGGCTGCACAAGCCGCGCACCCTGCTCGGCGAGCGGCTCAACGATGTGGTCCGCACCACCTGGGCCGAGGTGGACGTGATCGGCTTCTGCCTGCCCGCCGACCAGAAGCTCGGGCCCGGCGACACGTATATCGCGCGCGAGCTGGCCGGGGTCAGGAAGACGCCGAAGGTGGCGATCGTCACGAAGACCGACCTGATCGACAACGATCAGCTCGCCCGGCAGCTCATGGCGGTCGACCGGCTCGGGCGGGAGATCGGGCTGGAGTGGGCCGAGATCGTGCCGGTCTCGGCGGTCGGCGACCAGCAGGTCGGGCTGCTGGCCGACCTGCTCGTCCCGCTCCTCCCGGAGGGCCCGCAGCTCTACGCCGAGGGCGACCTCACGGACGAGCCGGAGCAGGTGATGGTGGCCGAGCTGATCCGCGAGGCGGCGCTCGAAGGGGTGCGGGACGAACTGCCGCACTCCATCGCGGTGGTGGTCGAGGAGATGATCCCCCGCGAGGGGCGGCCCGCGGACAAGCCGCTGCTCGACATCCACGCGAATCTCTATATCGAGCGGCCGAGCCAGAAGGGGATCATCATCGGGCCCAAGGGGGCTCGGCTCAAGGAGGTCGGGACGAAGTCGCGGCAGCAGATCGAGGGGTTGCTCGGGACGCCGGTTTTCCTGGACCTCCATGTGAAGGTGGCGAAGGATTGGCAGCGGGACCCCAAGCAACTTCGCAAGCTGGGGTTCTAGGACCCACCGGGGTGCCCCTGTCCGCCGGTTGAGGGACCACCAGCCCTCCACCGGGCTGGAGGTGGGACGAGACGGGACCCTTGCGGCGGATATCGCTTACGTGGCGTAAGGGCCCGGACCCTTGAGGAGACGGTGGATGGGGGCGGTCTCGGTCCGGCGCAGGCCGGGGAGCGCGGCGACGGGCCCGGTGAGGTAGCGGTAGAGGGCCTCGGGGTCCTTGCAACTGACGGACGCGTAGATGTTGGTCGCACCGGTGGTGGCCGCCGCGAACGCGACCTCGGTGTGGTCGGCGAGGGCGGCGCCGACCTCGGCGAGACGGGCCGGTTCGACCTCCAGCCAGAGCGCGGCGCGCAGTTCGGACTGGAGCCGGCCGCTGCCGAAGTCGAGGTCGTAGTAGAGGGCGCCGGCGGAGCGCAGTTCGGACAGGCGGCGGCGTACGGTGCTCTGCGACCAGCCGGTGACGGTGGCCAGTTCGGCGGCGGAGGCGCGGCCGTCCTGGGCGAGGGCGTCGAGCATGAGGTGGTCGCCGGGGCCGAGGGGGACGGTCGCGGTGGGCTCGCCGGCCGGTCCGCCGGGCGCGTCCGGGGGCGCCAGCGCGCCGGCCTCGTCCGGGGTGAGCGCGCTGCCCCGGCTCACCGGGCTGAGGTCCTTCCCGAAGAAGATGTGCAGCATGGCGTGCGCGGTCACCTGCACCACCCGCGGGGTGCGCGGGAGCTTCTGGAGCAGCAGCGTGTCGTCGTGGCCGGGGGCGGCGGCCTGGGTGAGGCAACTGATCTCGGTGCCGCCGGAGATCAGGTTGACCCAGCGGGTATCGGTCCTGCGGGCCAGTGCCGCACCGATCGAGCCGGCCGCGTCGGGCGTGCAGCGCACCCGTACCATCCAGGGCGTCAGCCCGATCCGGAACGGGTCGCTCAGGCCCAGCACCCGTACCGTCCGCTCGCGGCGCAGCCGGCCGTAGCGGCGGGCCACGGTCTGGTCCGAGACGCCCAGCACCTCCGCGAGCCGGCTGAACGGCGCCCGCCCGTCGATCTGGAGGGCGTGCACGAGGCGGCGGTCGAGCAGGTCGAGATCGGCCAGCGCGGTCCAGAAGGTGCCGGTACCGGTGTTGGCGTCGCTGTCGGCATCGGCATCGGTGCCGACTTCGGTGTCCGTGCTGGTGTCGGATTCCATCAGGGCAGCCTAGGTTCTGTCGGAATGCGCCGCCAAGAGGGTTCTGGCTGGGGTGGGGAACGGGTTCTGCCCGAAGGTGAGGTGGTCACACCTCGTGAACGACCTCATGGGTCGTCCCGTCAACACCCCGCGAACCGGAACGGAGTCCCACCCATGCGCAAGTGGCTGCCACTTGTGGCGATCTGCCTGGGCGCCTTCATCCTGCTGGTCGACGTCACCATCGTGAACGTCGCGCTGCCGAGCATGGCGTCCGACCTCGACGCGTCCTTCACCTCCCTGCAGTGGGTGATGGACATCTACGCCCTCGCGCTGGCCGCGCTGCTGCTCGCCGCGGGTTCGCTCGCCGACCTCTTCGGGCACCGCCGGCTGTACGTGCTGGGCCTGGCCGTCTTCGCGCTCGCCTCGCTGGCGGCTGCGCTCGCCCCGAACGCGGCGGCGCTGATCACCGCGCGGGCGGTGCAGGGCGTCGGCGGCGCGGCGATGTTCGCCACGTCGGCGGCGCTGGTGGCCGCGACCTACCAGGGCCGGGACCGCGGCACCGCGTTCGGCGTGTGGGGCGCGGTCAACGGTGCCGCGGCCGCGCTCGGGCCGGTGCTCGGCGGGCTGCTCACCCAGGGCTTCGGCTGGCAGGCGATCTTCCTGGTCAACCTGCCGATCGCGGTGGTCGCGGTCGCGCTGACCATGCGGGTGCTGCCCGTCGGGCGGCGCGGCACCGGCCGGTTGGACATACCCGGTGCCCTCACCTTCACGGTGGCCGCCGCCGCCCTCACCTACGCGCTGATCCGCGGCGGCGAACACGGCTGGACCGACGGCCTGACCGTCACCTCGTTCGTGGTGGCCGGTGTGGCCACCGTCGCCTTCGTGGCCGCCGAACTGCGCTCCGCGCACCCCATGCTCGACCTGTCCCTGCTGCGCCGGCCCACCTTCGCCGGGCTGCTCGGCGGGTCCCTGCTCTACCAGGCGGGTGCCTTCAGCGGGCTGGTCTACGTCTCGCTGTGGCTCCAGAACGTGCTCGGCCTCAGCCCGATCCGCGGTGGTCTGGCGCTGATGCCGCTGGCCGCGGCGTCCTTCGTGGTCGCTGCAGCGAGCGGCAAGCACACCCACCGCATGCCGCCCGCGCTGCCGGTCGGCGGTGGTCTGGTGCTGATGGGTGTGGGCGCGGGCGTGCTGTGGCAGTCGGTGTCGGCCGGGTCGCACGCGGCCTCGCTGGCCGCCGGGCTCGCAGTGATCGGTGTCGGGGTCGGCCTGGCCACCCCCGTGCTGGTCTCGGCCGCGGTCGACGCGGTCCCGCCCAACCGCTCGGGTATGGCGGGCGGCGCCGTCAACACCTTCCGCCAGCTCGGGATGAGCGTCGGCATCGCGCTGTTCGGGTCGATGTTCACCGCTCGGATGCGCCACGTCACCTCCCACGGCGGCAGCGTCCGTGCGGCGTACGCCGCAGGGCTCGACCGGATCTTCCTGGCGTCTGCGCTGGCCGCGCTGGCGGGCGGGCTCCTGGTCTTCCTCACGGTTCGCCGCGCCCGGGCTGACCGGACCCCCCAGGGTGCCCCTGCCCCCGATTCGCGGGACCTCGCGGTGGAGGGTGGCTTGTCGCGCAGTTCTCCCCCGGAGCTTCGCCCGGGTGGTGCCCCCACGCGCTCCTGAGTTTGTGCGGCTTCTCCGGGGGGTGGGCGGGCCGAACGGGGTTCCCTGTCAACGGAGTTGGCGGACCTTGCGGTCGAGGGTGGCTTGTCGCGCGGTTCCACGCTCCCCTGGGCTTGCCGGTGTCAGTACCGGCCCTCGGCGGTGTGTCGTAGGACTCCCGCGCCGAGCGCGACGACACCCGCGGCGCCGAAGCCGGCCACCGAACGTTCGAACAGGCCGTCCAGGCCGGCGGGGCCGGACGCGGCGGTGGCCACGAGCAGGGCGAGGAGGACGGCGGCGGACATCCTGAGCGGGCGGACCCAGGCGGCCCAGTTGGGCAGCCGCTTCATCGCCGAGGCGAGTACGAGGGCTCCGGCCACCATCGCCACCATGCCGGCGGTGGTCAGGAGGTTGTCCATCGTGCCACCGCTGTTCGCGATCTGGTCGGACGCCGAGCACCCCGGGTCGGCCTGCCGGCAGGCCAGCCGCTCGAAGGGCGTCAGGAGGTCGCCGATGCCGAAGGGCGCCATGCCGAGCAACACGCATCCCACGCGGGCCGGGCCGCCCGCGGGCCGGAGCGACGGCCACAGGGAGCGGGAGACGAACAGCAGACCGGCGGCCCCGCAGCAGGTGTTGACCACGATGAGGAAGGCCGCGTGCGGCGCCCCCTGCGCGTACATGTCGCTGATCGAGTGGGCGGTGACGCTGTAGCGCGGTCCCTGCCAGGACGCCGCGATCAGGAAGGCCGCCACGAACACGACATGGGCCGCCATCGAGACCCGCGCCCAGCGGCGTATGCGGCTCCTGACGGCCGGTGCGTGGTCGGTGGCGATGGTCCCGCCGGCGGTCTGGAACATGAAGTGGTCCCCGTTCTGGGTCCGGTGACGGGCCTGCGGCACTGCGCCGACGGCCCCAGCCGAACGCTAGGAGCCGGGGCCGCCACGGCTCGTCACCCCACGGTGGACACTTCGCAGTCCCCGGACGGGGGAGTCGCGGTGTCCGGCCGGGGAGCCGCGAGCGGCGCACGGGGGATTCGCGGCGTTCGCACGGGGCAGTCGCGGGGGACCGGCGTCAGTCCTGCGCGGACACCAGGCCCACCCGGTAGGCGAGTACGACCGCTTGGACCCGGTCGCGCAGATCCAACTTGGTGAGGATGCGGGACACGTACGTCTTCGCCGTCTCGCGGCTGATGACCAACTCCTCGGCGATCTCGGCGTTGGACTTCCCGGCGGCGATCAGCCGCAGCGCCTGGAGTTCGCGCGGGGTCAGCGAGCTGAGCGGGCCGCCGTCCGGGAGGCCGGGCCGTTCGGAAGGTCGGATACGGGCGGCGTAGCGGCCGATGAGCCTGCGGGTCACGGCCGGTGCCAGCAGCGACTCCCCGGCGGCGATCGTGCGCACGCCGTCGACGAGTTGGCCGGGCGTCGCGTCCTTGAGCAGGAATCCGCTCGCCCCGGCACGTAGCGCCTCGTAGACGTACTCGTCGGTGTGGAAGGTGGTGACCACGAGCACCCTGGCGGGGGCCGCGGCATCGGGTCCCGCCAGTCGCCGCGTCGCCTCGATTCCGTCCATGCCCGGCATGCGGATGTCCATCACGACCACGTCGGGCCGCAGTTGACCCGCACTTCGCACCGCGGCCGACCCGTCGGCGACCTCGCCGACCACCTCGAGGCCGGGCTGCGCCGCGAAGATGGTCGCGTACCCGGCGCGCACGAGGGCCTGGTCGTCGCAGACCAGCACCCTGACGGGACGAGCAGGACCGGTCACGGATCACTCCCGAGGTCAGCGTGAAGGCACCCCCCAAGAGTAGGGTGACCGGGTGTTCGAGGACGTGGCCCCGTCGTTGACCGGAAGCCCGCGGGCTCTCGGGCTCTGGTGGCGGGCGCGGGGTGCGGCGGCCCGGGACGGCGTCCTCGCCGGCGTCGTGACGGCCGTGTCGTTCACCCCCGGACTCGCGCACTACGGCGTGGAGTTGGGCGAGCTGGCGCCGCACAGGACCGGCGTGCTGCGGGTGTTGCTGATCCTGGGGCAGGCGCTGCCGCTGGCCGTCCGCCGCAGGTGGCCCGCGGCCTGTCTCGCCCTGGTGGCGGGTGCGTTCGCCGTCGACCAGTCGATCGGGTACACCTCGACCTTCGCCGCGCTCGGACTGCTGATCGCGTTGTACGGCGCCGGCGCCCATCAGCGGCGGTTCCGTGCGGCCGTGGCCGCCGCGGCGACGACCGCGTACATCGGGCTGTCCGTCCTCCTGCACGGCCGGCACTCGCCGGAGCGGCTCTTCGACTACGCGTCCTTCTACCTCGCACTCGTGCTGTGCTGGGGGACCGGCGCGTGGGTCCGTGGCAAGGTGAACGCGGCGGCCGAACTACGGTGCCGTGAGGCGGATTTGGCGGTGACCGAGGAGCGGGCGCGGATCGCCAGGGAACTGCACGACGTGGTGACCCACCACGTCACCGCGATGGTCGTACAGGCCGACGCCGCGCAGTTCCTGCTCCCCGGCGAGGAGGACCGCGTCCGGAAGGGACTCGGCGCCATCAGCGGGACCGGACGCCAGGCGCTGCCCGCACTACGCCACCTGCTCGGTCTCTTGGCCGACGAGGACGGCGGGGCTGGCGGGGCCGGCGGGTATGGCAGGGACGGAGAGGACGGCGGGGCTGGCGGGTACAGC